>JAGAPM010000086.1 GCA_017623265.1 Lentisphaeria bacterium
GCTCGAACAGGGGATGATCTCTCCGGAAGATATGAACCTGTTCTATCTTGCGGACAATGCCGAAGAAGCCTGCGAGTACATCAAGGCATGGCATGCAAAGAACGGACGGGAATCCACCGTGCAGAATGTGTAAAAGAATCAATACAAACAACTGAAGATTAAGCGGAGCTGAAACTCCGCTTTTTTTGTATAAAAAACGCTCCTGCGGCACGTGGCAGCAGGAGCGTTTACGTTTTTTCAGTTACCGGTCAGTGATCAGCGCTGGTTGTACTTTTCGTGGGGGAAGAGTACGGGCGCATCCATCTGCATGAATTCGCCGGGCTGGAGCGTGATGAACTTCTTGTGACCGAAATAATGCAGCACACACTTGCGCGGGTTGTCATAGTCCAGGTTCAGGAAGCAGATCTTACCGCCATCCGGGAAGTAGGAGAAGATCATCCACTTGCAGTCTTCATCCGGGTTTTCGAAGTCAGGTCCGGTGATCCAGACATGACCGCGTCCCTGCTTGGCAACGTATTCATAGAGATAATCCATCAAGCCCCGGTCGTCATCGAAGGAACCGGCACCGTTGTTGCTGTTGAGTGCGCCGGGATAGCACCAGGTGTTGATGAAGTACACTTCACCCTTGCCGCTCTTGCAGCGGATAATGACCGGGCGCATATCTTCATCGTCCACCGCCATGTGTTCATAGCAGTCCGCCGGATTGGTGTATTCCAGTTCCGCAAGAGGCGCAGCAATGATACCGAGACGGCGTGCAAGGATCAAGCCCATATCGTTGGGCTTTTCGCGTTGGGGTCCCGGACCGGTAGCCCAGTAGAAACGGGAACCTTTACCGGTGATCTTCAAGCCGCAGAGTTCGCTGAAGTCGCCCTTATTGACCAGATCATCAATCGTAAAGTTATCGTGACGGCGGCATTTATCCTTGGAGAGATGCGGAATGGCAAGACAGACTTTACCGCCCGCCTTCACATATTCGCAAAGGATTTTGTACTGCTTGTCCGAGCAGGTATTCCACCCGGCAAAGATCAGCACCTTATAGTTGTTGATCAGGAAGTCCGCCGTAATGTTATCGTTCACAAAACTGACTACGTCTGCCTGCCCGTACGGGGTTGCTCCGAAGTGCAGGTTCTTGTGGGGCAGGAACATTTTCGGCTTCGGAAAGATCACATTGTACAGGATGCCGACACCGGCTTCGGGAGCGCCGGGGACCCAGCGGGGATTGTATTCGGCGATTTTATATGCTGCAGCAATGGCACCGTTGAAGAAAGAGCCACAGCCGCCCAGGTCAAGGTTCCCCTTCACGAGACCGATGGTCGCTTCCGGCTGACCGGCAGGTGCGGGGTTCTCTTTCGTGTAGTCATAGAAATCGGAAATAATCTTGCGGTATTCCGTGGCGACCGGGGAACGGTAGCCGATGTTGACAAAAAGCTTTTCCGCTTCTTTCATCAGGCGGGGACGGTCTTCTTCATTGATCGTGTAACCGCCGGGATTGTTCAGGCGGTCGCTGGCGCGGGGCATGGTCTGCATGGGGGAGTCTTCACAGAGGGAGGACTGAAGCGCCCAGTTGCCGCTTTCATTGATGATCATTTTCGCACCGGTCATGTACTTGAGATACATGGAGGTTTTGAGTGTATCCATCTTATGCGGGTTTTTGTGGGGCAGATAGGAATACCATTCATGCGCCAGGTGGGACCCCCAGATCGGCAGGTTGAAGGAACGGTAGAGACCGCGGTTCAGAGCGGAGGCGAGCGTCAGGTTGCCGAAGGGGAAGTCTTCCGTGCAGGGAACTTCCACACCCGCTGCAACTTCGTAGTCGATATAATAGTTGGCGCTGGTCGCCATGACCAGCCCCCAATCCCGTTCGTGACGGTTGTCCACCCAGTCTTTGACCTTCTTCATGAAGATGTCGGCAGCATCCTGCAGGCTGGCATTCTGCGCCTGTTCTTCAGTCATATCCCGGTCCACATTGGTGCTGCCGGCATAGAGTCCCATGGAGAAGCGTTCGCCGAAGTCGTAACCGAGATAGAACTTGCCCAGTTCTTTGAAGCGCTTGGAGGTTTCTTCCGGGGCATCAGCATAAAACGCAATGGAGTAAAGACCGGCTTTTTCCGCTTCCTGCATCAGGTTCCAGAGGACGTCGTCTTTTGCCCAGAACTGCAGAAGGTTGCCCTGGTTATCCTTCTGACAAAGCTTCACAATGTCACGGCGCGGGGGCGCATCCGGAGCGACCCAGTAGCTGAAGCAGCGACCGCCGCAGAGGATCGCGCCTTCACCGTTATCTGTGTGGCTGTAAACACCGGAGCCGATAAACACGCCGTTGGGGGGCAGTTCGATCTTGTTGGTAAAATATTTCTTCGGGGCGGGTGCCGCTGCCTTCTTGGCGGGAGCAGCCTTCTTTGCAGGTGCTTCTGCCTTCTTTGCGGGAGCAGCCTTCTTTGCGGATGCAGACTTCTTGGTTGCAGCCATGTTGTTTCTCCTCTCGGATCGACTTGTTTTTGTGTTTGTTTTAAGTTCAATAAAAAGACAAAATCAGAAACTCGGTAAAGGTAGCACTCTTTCAAGTCTTTTCAAGGCGGAAATACCGTGTTTTCAAAGAAAAAAGCAGAAAAAAAGCTCCGGCGGAGACCGGCCGGAGCTGAAATCGGAAATTTTGCTTTCTTTTAACGCTGATTGTACTTTTCATGAGGCTGCAGCACGGGCGCATCCATCTGCATGAATTCGCCGGGCTGGAGCGTGATAAATTTCTTGTGACCGAAGTAATGCAGCACGCACTTGCGTTCGTGATCGTAGTCCAGATTCAGGAAGCAGATCCTGCCGCCATCCGGGAAGTAGGAGAAGTTGATCCACTTGCAGTCTTCATCCGGATTTTCAAAGTCGGGACCCGTGATCCAGACATGACCGCGCCCCTGTTTGGCGACGTATTCGTAGAGATAGTCCATGAGACCGCGATCATCGCAGAGCGCCCCTGCTCCGTTGTTCTGGTTCAGGCTGCCTGGGTAAGCCCATGTATTGACAAATTAAACTTCGCCCTTTCCGCTCTTGCAACGTACAATGACGGGGAGCATATCTTCATCATCCACAGCCAGAAGTTCATAATTTTCAGGCGGATTGGTAAATTCCAGTTCGCCCAGCGGAGCCGCAATGATCCCGAGACGGCGTGCCAGTACCATACCCATGGCGTTTGGCTTGTGGTCAAGGGTGTAACCGGTCGCCCAGTAGAAACGGCGTCCCTGCTTTGTGACCTTCAAACCGCAGAGTTCACTGAAGTCGCCCTGATTCACAAGATCTTCCAGTTTGAAGGTGTTATGACGGCGAGTCATATCCTTGGAAAGGTGGGGGATGCCGATACAAAGTTTGCCGCCCGCCTGAACGTATTCGCAAAGGACTTTGTACTGTTTGTCCGAACAGGTGTTCCAGCCGGAGAAGATCAACACCTTATAGTTATTGATCAGAAAGTCGGCTGTAACATTGTCATTGGCAAAGCTGACAATGTCCGCCTGACCATACGGCGTAGCGCCGAAATGCAGATTTTTGTTCGGATAGAACATAGTCTTCGGACGGGGGAACAGCACATTTTCCAGAATTTGGAATCCGGCTTCCGGCGCACCCGGTATCCAGTTGGGATTGTATTCCGCCACATCGTACGCCGCAGCGATCGCACCATTCATGGCAGTACCGATCCCGGCAAGATCAAGATTCCCTTTGGCGATACCGATGACCGCTTCCGGCTGACCGGCAGGGGCGGGATTTTCTTTGGTATAGTTGTAGAAATCGGAAATGATCTGGCGGTATTCCGTAGCGACCGGAGAACGGTAGCCGATGTTCGGGAAGAGTTTTTCCGCCGCAGGCATCAGGCTTGCCTTGAATTCATCGGACAAAGCACGACCCGTTCCGGGATTGCTGAGACGGTCGCCGCCACGGGGCATGGTGTGCATGGGAGAGTCTTCACAGAGAGAGGACTGCAAGCCCCAGTTGCCGCTTTCGTTGATGATCATCTTCGCACCCGTCATGTACTTGAGGAACATGGCAGTCTTCAAAGATTCCATTTTGTGCGGGTTCTTGTGGGGCAGATAAGAATACCATTCGTGCGCCAGATGGGATCCCCAGATGGGCAGATTATAAGACCGGAACAAACCGCGGTTCATGGCAGATGCAGTGGTCAGGTTGCCAAAGGGAAAGTCTTCCGTACAGGGCACTTCCACACCCGCCGCCACCTCGTAGTCAATATAGAAATTGGCGCTGGTCGCCATGACAAGCCCCCAATCCTTTTCATGGCGGTCATCCACCCACGCCTTGACTTTGCCCATAAAAAGATCGGCAGCATCCCGCAGACTCATGTTCTGAGCTTTCTTTTTTGTCATTTTCGTGCCGTCGCAAAGGGTATCAACGCCCCGGAAGATCCCCATTGAAAACCGTTCGCCGAAGTCATAGCCGAGATAGGAAGTCCCCAGCTTTTTGAACTGTTTGGAGATTTTTTCTTCCGCATCGGAATAAAATGCAACGGAGTAAAGACCGGCATCCTTCGCCTCTTTCATCAGTTCCAGCAGTTCCTCATGCTTCGCCCAGAACTGGAGCAGATTGCCCTGATTTTCCTTCAAACACAACTGTACGATCTCATGGAATTTCGGGTTCTCCGGCGCGGTCCAGTAAGTAAAAGCGCGTCCGCCCACATAAAGTCCACCTTTGTGAGGGTACACTCCGGAACCGACAAAGACACCGTTTTCCGGCAATTCGATCGTGTTCGTAAAATACTTCTTTTTCGCTGCTTTTTTCGCTGAAACCGATGTTTTCTTTCTGGAAGACATGCTGGCATCTCCTGTATTTGTGATGATCTTGAATTTTTCGAAACCGGATAAAAGGTAGCATGATTGATCCACAATTGCAAGGAAAAAATGTCAACATTATGAAAAAAATGTCAGATTTTATAACAATTATGTCAGTGCAGGCCAAGGGACGGGGACGGCGGCGCACGGGGCAGCCGCTGTCCCCGTCCTCCTGCCTTGCGAAAAATCCGTACTTTTCCAGAAAAACCATTTGAAAAAACGGCTTACCGGTGTATCTTATACACTTGCATATTCTTTTTAACACTAACATACGGAGTCTTAAAAATGGCTAAAACTTACAGAGTAGCGATCGTCGGTGCCACTGGTGCAGTCGGTATCGAAATGCTCAAAACCCTTGAAAACCGCAAATTTCCTGTTTCCACGCTGAAGCTGCTGGCATCCGCGAAATCTGCCGGTAAAACATTCCAGTTCAACGGTAAAGATGTTGTGGTGGAAGAGCTGACAAAGGACTCCTTCAAGGATGTGGATATTGCGCTCTTCTCTGCAGGCGGCGATATTTCCCGCGAATACGCACAGGCGTGCGTTGATTCCGGTGCGGTCATGATCGACAATTCCAGCGCTTTCCGCATGGATCCCAACATTCCTCTCGTTGTTTCCGAAGTCAACCCGGAAGATGTCTTCACCCACAAGGGTATCATTGCCAACCCGAACTGCACCACCGCCATCATGTGCGTTGCAGTCTACCCGCTCCACAAGGCAAAAGGTCTGAAGCGCATGATCGCCTCCACTTATCAGGCGGCATCCGGCGGCGGTCAGAAGGCAATGAACGAACTCATTGAACAGACCCGCGATGTTCTGGACGGCAAGGAAGCCCAGGTCAAGGTCATGGCGCAGCAGATCGCCTTCAACCTGTTCCCCCACATCGACTCCTTCACGGAAAACGGTTACACCAAGGAAGAGATGAAGATGGTGAATGAAACCCGCAAGATCATGCACCTGCCCGAAGCACAGATCTCCTGCACCTGTGTTCGTATTCCGATCCTCCGCGCTCACTCCGAATCCCTGAACCTGGAATTTGAAAACGAGATTACAGTGGAAGAAGCACAGGAAATCATCAAGAACGCTCCCGGCGTGCAGCTGCGTGACAATCCGGCGGAAAAGATCTATCCCATGCCGAAGGATGCAACCGGTATGTACGATGTTCTCGTTGGCAGAATCCGTCAGGATGTCTCCAGAACGGACAAGCGCGGCCTCGATATCTTTGTCAGCGGCGACCAGCTGCTCAAGGGTGCGGCTCTGAACGCTGTCCAGATCGCAGAAGTCCTCATCAGCAGAGACTGATCTATCATCTATTCTGATCCTAACGGGAAAGGCTGAAAAGTCTTTCCCGTTTTTTGTTTGACATTTTTCCTTATGATGTTATATTACACTCAAGCTCGAACAAAGGAAAAATCATTCTCATGGATAAAATCGCAGTTCTGATCCCCTGTTATAATGAAGCGGCAACGATCCGTCAGGTCGTTTCCGACTTCCATACACAGCTTCCGGATGCAGTGATCTATGTGTACGATAACAACAGCACGGATGACACCGCCGCCATTGCCGCCGATGCCGGAGCGATCGTCCGCCACGAATACAAACAGGGCAAGGGCAATGTGATCCGCCGCATGTTCCGGGAGATCGATGCCGAATGTTACCTTATGGTGGACGGTGACGCCACCTACCCCGCAGATGCCGCCCCTGCCATGTGTCAATATATCTTTGACAGACAGGCGGACATGGTGATCGGTGACCGGCTTTCCTCCACGTATTTTCAGGAGAACAAACGGCTGTTCCACGGGTTCGGAAACCGTTTGGTCCGCTACACGATCAACCGGCTGTTCCATGCGAATATCCGGGATATCATGACTGGTTATCGAGCGTTCAGCTACCACTTTGTCAAGACCTTCCCCGTGCTTTCCTGCGGATTTGAACTGGAAACAGAGATGACGATCCATGCGGTCAGCCGGGACTTGAACATTGTCAATCACATCATTGACTACAAGGACCGTCCCGAAGGCAGTGAATCGAAACTGAACACCTGCCGTGACGGGATCCGTGTTCTTCTGATGATCCTGCGTCTGTGGAAAGATGCCAAACCGTTGCAATTTTTCTCTGCCATTGCCGCCTTTCTGCTGTTGGTAAGCATGATTCTGCTGGTGCCGGTTTTCATTGAATATTTCCAAACCGGGCTGGTGCGCCGTTTCCCAACGCTTTTTGTGGGGTGTTGTGGTGGTCTGGCGGCTTTTCAGGCATTTTACAGTGGGCTGCAGCTCTCCACTTACAATAAAAAAGCACGGTCCGATTTTGAGTATCAACTCAAACAGACTACGGAAGAATTGCGCCGCAAAAAAAGGAAATAACACCGTTTTTCTTTGACGCTCCTCCCCATTCCAGCGAAAGGAGCAATTCATGTTGAACGAAAAACAAATCTTTACTGCAGAAAAACTCTGTCTTTCCGGAGCGTACCTGCTCCGCCATCATGACGCAAAAAAAGTCTGCAACGGTATCGGACCGGAATGGTTTCCGCCGTGGCTGCGACTTCTTATCAATACCCTTTGCCCGGCGCTCATTCTTGTGGCACAGATTCATGACATGCGGTATCATCTGGGCGGTTCCTGTTCAGACAGGCGGGCGGCAGATGCCGAATTCATGGCAAATGCGCTCATCATTGCCGAAGCAAAGTACAAATATTTTATGCCAGCAAAGTGGCTGATCGAGTGGATCGCACTCAAAATGTTCCGTCTGCTCCGTCTGGCAGGTAATACAGCCTGGAGGACAGACGCATGACAATCCCGCTTTCCATCGTGTGGGAGATCGTGCTGGTGGTTGTGGGATTTATCCTCGGAACATTGTGGGGACACCATAACGCCATCGGCAAGCGCATCACCTACACCGAGTGCAGCGAAAAACGCAAGAGCTGTCCCTGCATCGGCGACATCGAAGAAATCAAAAAACAACTTGAAAGGATCGATTTATGAAAGCGACTCTCACAGTCATTACACTCTCTTTTCTGTTTCTCTGTGGCTGCAGCACCACAGAACAGCTGGCAAAAAACATGAGTGCTAAAAATACGATCGGCGAAGGCTTTTTCTCCCTCTCCCGTATCAGCGCCACCAACCCGGAAACCGGTCTGCCGGAGATCCGGACACTCATTGTTACCGGAAAATTACAGAGCATTCTGAAAGATGCAAATCTGTTCTCTTATACCCGGAACCGGTCCGTTTCCATGTTCAATGCGGAAAGCATCTCCGAACAGGAAGAACTGACGATCTCCCTTCCGTCCGGTCAAAGAATGGCAGACACCCTCGCTCAACTCTCTGCATTGATAGCAGAAAAGAAGTCGATCAGCGGCGAATAAAGGGTGCGCGAGAGCGTCTCCGCGGAAATGCCGCTCTGCCAACGCAGGAAGGCAGAGCGTGCTTTTTTGCGGAGCGTTTCGGCATCCGCCCACTCACCCGCAAGAGCCTTTTCCACCAGAGCAAGATGCTCTTTTTCCAGTGTGACCGCCTCCAGCCAGTGCGTCATTTCCTCCGGGGCATCGGCTTTTAAGCTCAAAAAGATCGCTTCCGCTTCATCCAGTTTTTTCCGGACATCAGCTCCGACCACCTTATCTTTCATTCGTTCTGCCAGCCATCCTTCAGGCGGTAAGTCATGGCACTTATACCGGTTCCAGCAGAAACCGAGTTCATGAACTGCAGAAAACGGGAACTCCGTCGCTGCCAGTTCCGTACCCTTCAAAAACCGTTCGATCTTTTCCCGATTGCCGCCGAACATGCCGCTTCCGGTCAGCAGTTCGCCGATCTCTTCCGTCTCCGTTTCTTCAGCCAGTGGACCGAGGGCAATAAGATGTTTCTGCAAGTCAAAATTCACACAACGTATCGCCCAACTGGTGGTGCAGTACCCATCACAGCCGCGCTTCACTGCATTCCGGGCAGTTCCCGCAATATTGACGTCATGACCGGCAGACGGCAGAAACACCCGGTCGCCCCAGCGTCGGGAAGCGGAACAGGGGATCACTTTCAATCCAGCCTCTTTCAGCAGGTCGATGTTCCCGTATCCTTCCTCACCGAACCCGCGGGTGTAGTGCCAATCCCAAAACCGGAACTTTTTCAGCAGGGGCAGATGGGGCTTGATCTCATCCGGGTGCTGCACAACGATATCCATCCACATTTCCGGCTGGATCCCGGACCGGATCAGCACTTCCGTCAGGGCGGCATAATGCTCCATGGCAAGCC
>JAGAPM010000087.1 GCA_017623265.1 Lentisphaeria bacterium
AGAGAGGGGCGACCGGCGCAACGGATCCGGTAATCCGCAAGCAGATCGTTCCACTGTTTGTAGACCAGTTCCGCCTGATCGTTGTCAAACCAGCACAGGTGCAGCTGAACACTGCCTTCCAGCAGGGAACTGCGTTTGAGACGCATCTCCAGTTTACTCCGGTTCCGGCGGGCATTCAATGCTGTTTCCAGCTGCAGGACCCGTTTGCGCAAACGGGTATTGCGGCTCTGCTGAAGTTTGTTGAGACAGTTGTCAATACTGGCATCATCGCTTTTCAACAGGGCAGCCATGGCGAGCTGGACGCTCTGTTCGTTATCATCGTCCAGCAGTTCCATGAGATATTGGATCGGATCGCCTGCCATCAGGATTTCTCCGGAAACTTACCGATCAGTGCATCGGAGGCAATTTTACGGACATCGTCCGGGAAATCGGCTTTCAGGATCCAGCGGAGAAAATCGGGAAAATCTTCTGCGATCTTCCGCAGGGGCGTGCCGTTGTACTTGCCGAAAGAGACCACCGCTTCGCCGCCGCGCCACTTGAATCTGCCGTTGGCATCGATCCAGTCCGGATTCTGGGACGCGCAGAATGCGTTCATCTCGTCTGGATTCGTCGGAAATATTTCGATCCCCTCCGGCAGATCGGTGTATGCCGGATCGCCGTATTTTGCCAGCTGAGCTTCACAGATCTCAACCGTTGCCATGGTATCGGCGGCGGCACCGTGAGCGCCTTCCAGTTTTTTACCGCAGAAGAACTTGTATGCAGCGGTCAGATTCCGCGGTTCCATGCGGCAGAAAATCGTGTACGCATCCACAATGCGTCTGCCTTCCATGGAGAACTGAAGACCCGCCCGCTGAAATTCCTTGATCAGCACGGGAATGTCAAATTTTACAATATTGTACCCGCCAAGATCGCATCCTTCCAGAAAGATGTAGAAGTTTTTGGCGATCTGCCGGAACGTCGGTTCGTTGGCAACATCTTCATCGGAAATATGATGCACTGCCGTCGCTTCCGGCGGGATCGGCATTTCCGGGTTCAGTCTGCGGGTACGGGTTTCCCGTTCCCCGTCCGGATAGATCTTCACAACGGAAAGTTCCACGATCCGGTCCTGACAGATATTGGTCCCGGTCGTTTACAGGTCAAAAAAGACGATCGGGCGGTCTTCTGCAAGTCTCATATCTTCACACTTTCTTTTAATATTCTTAATATATCCACCGCATACAATACCACAGAAACGACAAAAAAAAAGTCCGCAAGCAAAATTTTACTTGATTTTTTCGTCATGCGGGACTATGGTGTGGGAGAATGATTTTGAACAGTGATCAATCTAACGAAAGGATACAGTATGAAACGGGTATTTTTGTTTGCTGCGGCAATCTTCGGGATCATCGTTTTGAGCGGGTGTATGTGCGGGAGTGACCTCCTGACGAAAGATGGACAGCCCGTGGCGCAGATCGTGGTGGAAAAAGGCGGCGATCTTACGGAACAGTATGCAGCAAAAGAACTTCAGTTCTGGCTGAAAAAGATCACCGGCGCAGAACTGCCGATCGTTCACACCGTGGCAGATGACCGGTTGAATCTGATCGTTGGCGGCGGCTGGCTCCACTCGCCGGAAGATGTGACCGCCATCGGGGAGACCGATGGTTTTGCGGTCCGGCAGAATGAAAATATCATCCGCATTTCCGGCAATCGGAGCAAGGGCACGCTCCACGGGATCTATGCGTTTCTGGAGGAAAATACCGATATTATCTGGCTGCGTCCCGATCCGACGGTTGGAACTGTTTACAGCAATATCCCCACGCTTGCCGTAAAAAATGCCTCGTTCCGGTCCGTGCCGACATCCCGTCTCCGTGGGATCGGCTTCACGATGCACAGCATGCGTACCGAACCGGAATGGGCTGCCCGGAACCGGATGAACGCCCACAGCCGGATCGGCAGCAACAAGCCTTCTCCGCTGGCAAACGATTACCCCACCGCCGGCGGCGGACACGGTCTGCGGATGTTCCTGCATCCGAAAGAATATTTTGCGACCAATCCGGACTTTTTTGTGATGAAGGATGGCAAACGGATCACCTCCGGACAGCTCTGTTTCACCAACCGCAAGATCTTTACGCCGTACATGAAAAATCTGCGGGAACACCTGAACCGGAATCCGCTGGCAAAAGGCGTGAACCTTTCCTGCGAGGATAGCTGGACCGTCTGTGACTGCCCGCCCTGTCTCAAGCCCATCAAACTGAAGGACGGCACCGTGATCCGCAACAACGATCCCCGGTTCCGGTCCGCCCAGTATTTCCGTTTTCTCAATGAGGTCGCCATCCTCCTGAAACGGACTCATCCGGATGTAACGATCCTGACTTATGCCTATTACTGCACCGCAGTTGCCCCCCCGTTCCCCATCGAAGATAATATCCGGATCCAGTTCTGTCCGTATGACAAGGACAACAAGAAGCCCCTGCGTGACCTTGACCGCAACGGCGGCGTGACAAAGCGGTTGACCGAATGGGCAAAGGCAAGCCCCATGGTCTGGCTGCGGGAATATTACGGCTGCGCCGCCGGTTTCCCCCGACCGTTGGAAGAGGTACTGCAGGATGACTTCCGGTTCTGTCGGGAACTGGGCGTGATCGATCTGAACACCGAGTGGCCCGTGGACCATTCCTCCAGCGTCGGGGTGTGGGATAATTCCGCTATCACCGCCTGGTGTATGGCGCGTTTGTGGTGGGACTGCGATGCGGATATTTCCGCTCTGCGCGATCAGTTCATCACCCGCGTGTACCGGGAAGCTGCCCCCGCCATGAAACGGTATTACGACACGATCCGGAAAAACTGGTATGCCAGCGATTATCCCTCCATCTACATGGATCATGGGCAGACCATGGCACAGATGTATCTTTTCGAGGCGGGCGATGAGGAAATCTGCCGAACCGCACTGGAAGAAGCCGGAAAACTGGCGCAGCATCCGGTCAGCAGGGAACTGATCCGCCGCCACCGGGAACAGTTTGAAAAATGGATGAGTGTCGCCCGGAACAACAACCGGGTCAGCCAGCGGGTGCCGTTCTTTGCCGGTGCAGAGATCA
>JAGAPM010000088.1 GCA_017623265.1 Lentisphaeria bacterium
CTGCCTCCGCCGCCTTGCCCGGGTGTGCATAAAGCCGCCCGGGAACGGGGCCGCCATACATACTATGCCGCCCCTTGTGCGGGTGAGCGAGTCCGGAAGGGGCTGCCGCCCCCGGAGAAGAGGCCCTCGCCGGTCCGGAGGAGGCGGCTGAAATGGCAAAAAAAGCGCCCGCCCCGGGAAAGGGGCAGGGCGTTAAAAGGCAAAAGCACAGGGCAGGGCAATCCCCCACATGCAGACGGCGAGGCTGTACACATCAAAAAGCGTATCGCCGCCCGCAGAAAAGATCCCGTTGATCACCACGGTGCAGACACAGCGTCCGATCATATAGAAGGAGAGGATCAGGAACATGCCAACCATATACCGGTGCGCCTGCGGCGTCATATCCAGCGTGCTGGAGACCAGCGGGATCGTGGCAAGGATCACCACGGTGGAGATCAGCCCGATCACAAAGGAGAGGATCATGGTCCGGTCGCCGTAAAGTTTTCCCCGCTCCAGATTTCCGGCGCCCAGTTCGTTGCCGATCAGGATCCCCGCACCGCCCGCAAGCCCGTTGCAGAGACAGCACATCAGGTCCCGCACCACGGCGGCGATGGCGTTGGCTGCAGCGGCATCTTCCCCCATGTGTCCCATGAGAGCGGTGTATGCCGTGAAGCCCACCCCCCAGAGCATGAAACTGCCGAGGATGGGGAGCGAATATTTCCAGAACTCCAGAAAAAGACGGTAGTTGAACGTGAGAAGCGTTTTGATTTTCAAGGGGATAAAGGTTTTTCCGGTGCAGATGCCGATACAGATGCCCAGTTCCAGCACCCGGGCGATCACGGTTGCCAATGCCGCCCCCTGCGCCCCCATGGCGGGAACACCGCAGAGACCGAAAATAAAGACGGCGTTCAGTACAATATTTATCATCACCGCACCGCAGCTGATCATGGCGGAGCAGAGTGCGTGTTCCGTAACACGCATAATCGCCAGATAACACCAGGAGATGCCGGAGATCAGGTAGGACCAGCTGGCGATCCGGAGGTAATCTGCGCCGATCCGCACCAGATTTTCATCGTGTGCGAAAAGGAGCATGAGTTTTTCCGGGAAGAAGTAAGTCCCGGCAAAAAATGCCAGCGAAGCCACTACGGCACACTGAACACTCAAGCCGAAAATATCCCCCAGCACCCGGATGTCTTTTTTGCCCCAATACTGTGCGCCGAGGACCGCGATCCCGTTGGCTATGGCGCAGAGAACGATGACGTGGATGAAGGAGACCTGCGTCGCCAGTGACACCGCCGCCATAACCTGCTGGTTCACTTTCCCCAGCATCAGGGCGTCCGCCGCCGCCACCATGGCGCCCAGCAGATTCTGAAGGGCAATGGGGAAGGTCAGCCGCAGAAGTTTTTTATTGTACTCTCTGTCCCGAAAAATATTCTGAAAGGTCATACTGCACCTGCTGTTTTTGTTCTTTCTGAAAAGATAATGCCGTAAAATATACAGCATAAATCCTTTTTTTCAAACAGAAAAGGAAAAATCAGCAGATTTCTTTCAGGATACATTCTCCGGCAGGGATGGTCTGATCCTCCCAGACTTGTTCCGAGTCGCCGAAGTTTGCGGCAAAGATCCAGCTTCTGCCGTTGGCAGTGTACTGAACAACCCGCAGGTCTTCGGGAGCGGTCAGCCGTTCCAGTTTGTATGCGCCGCTTTCTGCGGCAGTGGCACCGGCGATCACGGCATAGCTGCTGTCCGAAAGCACATCCCCGGGCATACGGCGGATGGTTTCATCTTCTTCGATAAAAGAGCAGATCTCGTTCATATAGAGCGACTTCATCTCCCGTCCGTGGCGGATTTCGCCCATGGCATTGGCGGGTGCATGGAGCTTCAGGGATGTTGCGCCGTGACCGAGAACAAGGGTGAGTTTATCATCTACATTCAGCCAGGTCGATCCGGTATCGATCACGCCGTTTCCGGACATTTTTTCCAGCGTTATGGCAAAGTTGTCTCCCCGGTAGGTCCGCTTATTTCCGTTGAACAGATCGTTGGGGATCTTCCAGCCGATACCGCGCAGTGAAATCAGCGCATGTTCTTTGATTGAAACAACTTTTTCCAGAACAAGAGTTGTCTTTCCATCGGGCAGCGCGGCACAGGCGGACCGGGTTTCAGCGACCCGGTACGGCACTTCCCCTTCGCCCCACGGCCCCCGTTCATGGAACCCGCTGGCACCGGCATTGATGAAGCCCCCGGGGAAGGATTTGTGGAAGCCTCTTTCCGCGATGGTAAAGAGAAGATGTCCCTGCAGCTGGGCGTGACCGTTGGCACACCATTCCGCCATATCGCTGAACGCCGGATCCAGCGTCAGGACAACCGGACCTTCCGCAGCACGTCGGACAAAAGACCGGACCGTTTTTTCCGTACGGATCAGGTCGGCTGTATGGAAATCATCGTGCCAGTCCACGATCCGGGGTGCAGGTGTTTCCGTGATCTCCGGCAGATCGAAAGAACGGCGGATCATTGCGCCGGAACCCAGCACGGCAATGGGGTCGGACTCCAGTCTTGTGTAATAGTAGCGACTCTGGTGGGACATCTCTTTGAGGCGGGTCCCGAAGAAGGAACCGTCCGGCGTGGTGATCTGTTCCTGCTTCAGCAGATCGAGCATACCCCGTTCAAAAGCAGCACTTTCTGCATCTTTCTCCAGATCCTGCATCAACAGCAGAATGGGGAGGAGATACATCTGACAGTAGCAGTACCGGGCACGGCTGTCACCGCCGATCCGGAGGAGTCTGCCATCGGGGAAGATGAAATTTTTCACCACATTCCAGAGATCCTGCACGTGGTGCATCGCCTCCGGCGGAAGCGTCCAGCCCCGCGCCTTGCAGAAGAAGTAAAGATACGCCGCGTGGGAAAGGGTGATGACGCTGTAACCCACATTCATATAGGAATGATGATCCAGCGAGTAATTTTCTGTGAAGTTCGCCCCTACAAACCAGTCGCGCAAGGGCTTGCCCCGGAAGAGCGTATCGCTTTCTGCATCGGCAGGGATGGAGATGGAATTCAGCAGCAGGGAGGTGGCTTTGTCCAGATACGCCTCCCGGTCGGGTGCGTCCGGATAGTCCATGGCGGTGCGGAAGAGAAACGAGCCGTTCCAGTAGTTGGATTCGGGCTTGTTTCTGCCGCTGTTGCCATCGATCGCTGCCACAGTTTCGTAGTTTTTCAGGATCCAGTCCGCCTCAAACAGATTCATCTTGCGGAACGCTTCTTTGTCCTGATCCGTCAGATACGGTTCAAACGCCAGCTGTCCCTGCACCATCCGTTCCAATCCGAGGGTGGAGATCCAACTGCCGCCCCAGGGATTGCCGCAGGATGCCTTGCCGCCGCCGGTCACATGGCTGTGAAGATTGTAACGGAAAAGAGACAGCGCCAGATCCAGCAGTTCCTGTTTGTCGATGGGAATCTCCTGCTTCGTGGTGGCAAGCACCGCCAGCGCTCCCGCCACATTGAAATTGCTCTGGATCGCCCAGTGTCCGGCTTCGCCGGTGCCATAATACATCAAGCCGTTTCCGGCGTTCCGGATCTGTTTTTTCAGATAATTGCAAAAAGGAATCATCCGTTCAAGATAGACGGCTTCATTCATCATGGTAGAACTCCTGTTTTCCGTTCGATTGGATTTTCGGATGAAAAAATATAGCATCCGTCGCCGTATTTGCAAACATATTTCCGTGAAATCAAGGGGATTTCAGTTGATTTTCCGGACGGTTGTTGTATAGTAGGGAAAAACACAGAACAGGAGTTGATTTTATGATCCACAATGCCGCAGATTTTGAGATTATTGATGCCCATACACACCCGTTTCTTGATCCCGCCGACTGTATCGGTCCTTACGGACAGCCCAGAAGTATGGCGGAGTTCGATGCCGAAATGAAGAAAGTCGGTTCTGTCCGTTACGCCGGGAGTGTGATCTCGGTCCGTCGTGCGGATGAGGGCTGGGCAGGGATCAAAGGAATGAATGAAGACGCATTGCGGATCCGTGATCAGTTTCCCGGCTATATCCCGGGGATCCAGGTCCACGGCGGCTACCCGCAGGAATCCTGCGAGGAACTGCACCGGATGTACGATCAGGGCGTCCGGATGGTGGGTGAACTGGTGCCGTATTCCCTGCATACGGAAAATTTCAATTCTCCGGGCATGATCACCATTTTCAAGGAGATGGAAAAACTGAACATGCTGGCGAGTGTCCACCACGGGACCCGGGGTGAACTGCTGCCAGTTCTGGAGGCTTGCCCCGATCTGAAAATTATGATGGCGCATCCCGGCGAACCCTGGGGCGATGAGGATATGAATTCCAAAAAGCGGTTGGAATTTGTGGCGCAGCATAAGAATCTTTATATGGATATTTCCGGCTATGGACCCCACCGCTGGGGCATGATCCGCTGGGCGATCGACCTCTGCGGTGCGGAGAAGATCATCTTCGGTTCGGATATGCCGACCTGTCCGGCGGGGATGTATCTTTACGCCGCCCTCTGCGAAAATCTCACCGATGCTGAACTGCGCCTGCTCCTTGCCGGCA
>JAGAPM010000089.1 GCA_017623265.1 Lentisphaeria bacterium
CCACATTGATCACCGTTTCCGGCTCGCCGATCCCATGGAATGCTCCCGCCATGAAGGGATTATCTTCCGGCGCATTGGCAAAGATGACCAACTTTGCGCAGCCGATCGAGCCATTGTCACGGGTCAGATACGCTGTCTCTTTGATGATCTTTCCCATCTCACGGACCGCATCCATATTGATCCCCGCTTTGGTCGAAGCGACATTCACGCTGGAGCAGACCCGTTCCGTTGCGGTCAACGCTTCGGGGATCGCATCGATCAGCACCCGGCTGCCGTTGGTAAAGCCCTTCTGGACCAACGCACTGTAACCGCCGATAAAATTGATCCCGAGTTCATGTGCCGCACGGTCAAGAGTCTTTGCCAGCAGCACGGCTCCATCCCGGTTCAAACCGCCGCAAAGCATGGCGATCGGCGTCACACTGACACGCTTGTTCACGATGGGAATACCATACATCTTTTCCAATTCGCAACCGGTCCGGACAAGATCCTTTGCGGCATACATGATTTTATCATACACCTGATCCGCCAGCAGCCCCGGAGCTGTCGCACGGCAATCCCAGAGGGAAACGCCCATGGTAATGGTCCGGATATCGAGGCATTCCTCCCGGATCATGTTCAGAGTTTCGAGAATATTTTCATGTTCGGGCATGGCGGACCTCAGATTTTGTGCATGGTGTTGAAAATATCTTCGTGCATGGCATGGATCTCAAGTCCGTTTTCCTTGCCCAGCGCATTCATACGGTCGATAAACTCCGTAAAAGGAACCGTGATCATTTGTATATCGGTGATCATGATCATGGTGAAGTAGCCTTTGAGGACCGTCTGGGAAATATCCAGAATATTGACGCCGCATGCAGCACATTCTGCACTGACTTTTGCAATGATCCCTACGGAATCACGACCGATAACTGAAATGACTGCTTTCATCTTCTGAAACTCCTGTCTGTTTAAGGTATTTTTTTATCTACTTATAAATTTAGCACAAAATCCCCACAATTCAAACAGGAAATGCAAAAAATACGCTTTCACACTTTTATTTTTCAGAATGTATGCTATATTATGACCGTAATCGGTTCTGAAAAACAAATAAGATAATATAAGGAGAATGACACCATGGGCAATAAACTCATGCTCGGCATCCCGAAAGGAAGCCTCGAAACATCCACTACCGCCATGTTCGCCAAGGCAGGCTACAAGATCGAAATCAGCTCCCGGTCCTACTATCCCACGATCGATGACCCGGAAATCGAATGTATGCTGATCCGCGCACAGGAAATGTCCAAGTACATCGAAGAAGGCATTCTGGACTGCGGTCTGACCGGCTTCGACTGGATTCAGGAAAACGGGTCCGATGTGGTGGAAGCCGCCGAACTGGTCTACGGTAAAGTCGGCAGAAACCCGCTCCGCTGGGTCCTCGCTGTGCCGGAAGATTCCGACATCAAATGCGCCGCTGACCTGGAAGGCAAACGTATCGCTACCGAAGCTGTCGGTATGACGAAGCGTTATCTGGAAAAACACGGCGTCAATGCAAAGGTCGAATTCTCCTGGGGCGCAACGGAAGTCAAACCGCCCCGCTTCGCCGATGCCATCGTTGAAATCACCGAAACCGGTTCCAGCCTGCGTGCAAACCGTCTGAAAATCATCGATACGCTCTGCATCAGCACCACCCGTTTCATCGCAAACAAGGAAGCCATGCAGGATCCGTTCAAAAAGCAGAAGATCGAAAAACTTTCCATGATGCTGAAGGCTGTCCTCGCTGCCGAAGGCAAAGTCGGTCTGAAGCTGAACGTTCATAAGAACGATCTGGAACAGGTCATCGCCAAGCTGCCCAGTTTGGAACATCCGACCGTCTCCCAGCTCGCCGATCCGGCATGGTTCGCATTGGAAACCATCGTGGATGAACACGTGCTGCGGGATCTGATTCCCGAACTCAAGGCTCTCAACGCCAAGGGCATCGTGGAATATCCGCTCAATAAGATCGTAGATTGATCTGAACCTACGACAAAGCAACCGTACGCCCGGGCAGGGCGGCGGTCACGGCTCCGCAGAGCATCTGCTCTGTGGAGCCTGCTTTTTTTCCGGCGGGCGGCGCATAAAAATGCGCCCGCCGGAAAAAAGCAAAAAGCCGAAGCGCCTTTCAGCGCTCCGGCTTGCGTGCCCGCCGCCCTCCCGGGCGTACTTGTCGATCTTACAGCCCCATGGCTTTTTCCCATGCGTTGGCGAGGATACGATGTCCTGCCGGGGTGGGATGAACACCATCGCCGAGCCAGTAAGTGGAGGGTGCCTGTTTTGCGGCTTCATCGAAGAGGCTCTGGGCGGGGATGAAGATGGCATTGAACTCTTCCGCCAGTTTTTTCACAACTGCGGCGCGTTCGCGGACTTCATCCATCATCACGTAGTTGGGTTCGTATGTTCCGAGGAAGGGTTCGATCAGAACCAGCTGAACGCCGGGGAGGGTATCCACGGTCCACTGGAGCAGTTCGCGGAAGATCCGTTCATAGCGCGGCACTTCCACGCCGTTTTTATTGCCGTATTCGTGCCAGGTATCATTCACACCGATAAGGATGCTGAGGATATCCGGCTTCAGGTTGAGGCAATCCGCTTTCCAGCGGGCGTAGAGGTCCACGATACGGTTGCCGCTGATGCCGCGGTTGACCACAGA
>JAGAPM010000010.1 GCA_017623265.1 Lentisphaeria bacterium
GGTCACAGTCTGGAAGAGCGTTTCCGCATCCACCCGGCTGGAACAGGAGGCAAACACAAGGGTCCCGCCTTTCCGCAAAACTTTAACAGCAGCCTTGGCGAGGCGGGCGTAACTGTTCAGCGCACCCGGCACTTCCGCCGCCGACTTGGCAAAAGAAGGCGGATCCACGATCACCAGATCGAACAGTTTTTTCTCATTGCGGAGACGGGCAAAGATTTCGAAAGCATCCCCCGCCAACCCGGTATGAGGTACGGAAACGATGTCCGGATTCAACTCAAAATTCCGGTCGCACATGGCAATGGCGTGGGGATCAAGGTCCACGCTGGTGACAGAGCGTGCGCCGCCCTTTGCGGCATAGAGGGAAAAGCCGCCGGAATAGGAAAAAACATTCAGCACATCGCAGTTTTTACTGAGTTGGGAAACCCGCTTGCGGTTGTCCCGCTGATCCAGAAAAAAACCGGTCTTCTGCCCCCGCTTCAAGTCGGCTTCAAAAACGATCCCGTTTTCGCAGAACTGTTTGATTGCGTTCCAGTTGGGATCGGGCGAAATTATCATACCATCACTGATCCCGAAGCGTTCGGAGTCCGGCAGTTTCTGCAGTTCCCGTGAAAGACGGATCACCAGCGAATCGATCCCCGGAACGGTCTCCGCCACAGCCTCCGCCAGTGTCCCTGCCCAGGGCAGAAGCGCAGCGGAATAAATCTTGCAGACAAGGGCGTTGGCGTACTTATCCACCACCAGACCGGGGAAAGAATCGGAGTCGCCGTGGATCACACGCCACGCATTGGTATCGGCAGAGATCTTCCCCGCACGGCGTTCGGCTGCCTGTTGCGCCAGATGGCGGAAAAGCTCCGGTCAGACCGGCGGCAGTTTTTTACTGTTGGAAAAGATCTTGAACCTGACCGGCGAAGCAGGATCGTAAAGTCCTGCCGCAAGAAAATTGCGGTTGTTGTCAAAAAGGACGGCAATATCACCGGTCTTTCCCGCCGAACCGACTTTTTCGATGCTGTCGTCAAACAGCCACGGGTGCCCGGATGTGACCGCAGGGATGGCTTTGCGCCGGACATAGACGGCGATCCGGGGCGCTTCGGTGCGGTGTTCCAGTTGGGGGAATCGGTTTGTCATGGGTTGCCTTTCTCTTTGACTTGTCAGCATAAGATAGCAAAAAACGCTCAAAAATCAAGTAAAAGGCGCAAAAAAACTTGACAAAACGCAAAAGTGTGGCAAATTTTTCAAAACGAACTTACACCAAGGAGAAAAAACATGAAAATCGGAATCATTGCAGACAGTCTGAAAAAAGAACTTTTTGCCGCCTTGAAAGAGGCAAAGGAACTGGGCGCAGAGGGTGTTCATATCTACGCAAAAAATGAAAACGGCCGCTGGAATCTGCTGGACTTCATAGAAGAACAGCTTGCCGCGCTGAAAGCTGAATTGGAAAAGAACGGTCTGGAAGTTTCTGCCGTGTGCGGCGACCTGGGCGGACACGCGTTTCAGGATCCGGCATCGGATCGGGTTGCAGTCACGAAGCGGATCATGGATATTGCAAAATATCTGGGCTCGAAGGTGGTCACCTGCCATATCGGAACCGTTCCGGAAGATCCGGCTCATGAGCGTTTTCAGGTGATGAAAGATCAGCTCATCGGCGTGGCGCAGTACGGCGAAAGCATCGGCGTGACGCTGGCAGTGGAAACCGGTCCGGAAACGGCAGTGACCCTGAAACGCTTCATCGACGCTGTAGGCAGCAAAGGTCTGGGCGTGAACCTTGACCCCGCCAACTTGAAAATGGTGCTGGATGAAGATATCCCCAACGCAACCAGAATCCTCGGTCCCCATATTGTCCATACCCACGCGAAGGATGGCGTTCACTACCGCAAGTGTGATCCGTTCCTCGTTTACAATGCGTTCGCCGAAGGCGGTTTTGCGCAGCTGGTGGCAGAAACCGGTGAACTTTTCGCCGAAGTTCCGCTGGGCGAAGGTCAGGTGCCGTGGGATGAATATCTGGCAGCATTGAAAGCAATCCCCTTTGACGGCTATCTGACGATCGAACGGGAAGTGGGCGCAAACCCGGCAGCGGACATCGCAACGGCTGTCAGCTTCCTCAAAAGCAAAATCGGTTGAAATCAAATTGAAAGGACTTTGATCATGACAAAGAAAATCGGTTTCATTGACCTGTACATCGACGAATGGCACGCCAACAACTACACCGGCTGGTTCCGCGCCTGCAAAAATTTTGAAGGCTTTGAACTGGGGTACGCATGGGAAGAATATCCGAACCCGGACGGAAAAGACTTGAAAGCGTGGTGCGCCGAAAACGGGATGACACCCGCCACAAGTATTGAGGAAGTCATCGAAAAATCCGATGTACTGTGCGTCCTTGCACCATCCAATCCGGAAGCACACGAACGGCTGGCAGATCTCGCCCTGCGCTCCGGAAAACCGCTGTATATCGATAAAACCTTTGCGCCGGATAAGGCAACAGCTGAAAAATTCTTCGCCATCGCCGCAGAACACGGCACACCGCTGATGAGCAGCTCCGCCCTCCGTTACGGCGAAGAACTGACAACCGCACTGGCAGAACATGAATTCAACTATGTCTCCACCTTCGGCGGCGGCAGAACATTCGATGAGTACAGCATCCATCAGATCGAAATGATCGTGGCGACTCTGGGAACCGGAGCTGTCAGCGTGGAACGGGTCATGCACAGCGAAACGCCCCATTATATCGTGCGCTATCCGGACAATCGCAGCGCAACCATGACTTACGGCTCCTTCGGCTTCTCCGCCATCCTCGCCGGAAAAGGCTGCAACGCCTTCCCGTTGGAAGGTACACGCATGTTTGATCATCTGCTGGAACATATCCTCGACTTCTACAAGACAGGCGTCTCCCCCATCCCCGCAGAAC
>JAGAPM010000090.1 GCA_017623265.1 Lentisphaeria bacterium
AAAATGGGTCTGTGATCCGGACAGCATGACAAACCTTTCTGCCGCTGTCAAGACCGCCCTCAAAGAACATTTTATCTGCAACGGGGCAACCTTGCTGGAACAATCCGCTGCTCCGGATGGATCCGGAAAATATCTCATCGGGCTTTATGACGGGGAAAGCATTGAATGTGCCACGATCCCCGCTGAAGATGGACGCATCACTTTCTGTCTCAGCTCACAGGTCGGATGCCCTGTGCGGTGTGCTTTTTGCGTCAGCGGAGGAAACGGACTCGTCCGCAATTTGGAAGCTGGTGAGATTATAGAAGAATTTTTCCTCCTCTGCCGCCTTACCGGAAAAAGCCCGGACAATATCGTGATGATGGGCGTGGGCGAACCGCTGTTGAACTACAACAATCTGGAAAAGGCTTTGGATACCATCTGTGATCCGGATGGCATCGGGGTCGCCCAGCGCCGTATCACCATTTCCACCAGCGGTTGGACCCCCGGGATCCGCTCCCTTGCGGAACATGGAAAACAGTGGAATCTGGCTGTTTCTCTCCACGGTCCCGATGATAAGACCCGTTCCCTGTTGATTCCCGATCCCTACCGCCGGGATATTCAGGACATCCTGTCCGCCTGCCGGAAACACCGGGAAGCCACGGGCAGACTGCTTACGTTCGAGTATGTCCTGCTTGCCGGGATCAACGATTCACCCGAACAGGCACGCCGTTTCGCCAAGATCGCCGGCGATGCCAAGGCAAAAGTCAATCTCATCCCGTACAACAAGGGGCGCGGCGCTTTTGAACGCCCCTCACGGGAAGCGATCAAACGCTTTGAAAATGCGCTCAAGACCATTCACATTCCTGTAACCACCCGTGTCGAAAAGGGCTTTCAGGCAAACGCCGCCTGCGGACAGCTCCGCGCCAGCGCCCTCGACCGGAAAAAAGGAGAAAAATAAGATGAAATTCAAAATGCTCTTGCCCGTCCTGGCTCTCATCCTTACTGCTGCGGGATGTGCTGATCCGGAGTTGACTCAATCCCAGAAGGATTTGCTGGCAGCGGTTCGTGCCCCGGAAAATACCGCACTTGCAGCAAAACTGCCGGAACTTTGTGCTGCCAATAAAGAAAACCTGAACTTCAAAGATCCGGAAAACGGGCAGACTCCTCTCATTGCTGCGGTGATTCTGAACCGTCAGGACCGGGTCAAAACGATACTGAATTCCGGTGCAGTGATCGATCTCAATGCGCAGGATGCAAAGGGGATGACCGCTCTCCATTATGCCGTGGGGCAGGTCAGCACGGATACCGTTTTTCTCCTCTCCGGTTGCCCCGCTGTCAATCTCCGGGACCGTTACGGAAAGACTCCCCTCATGGAAGCATGCCGCCTTGGTAATGCGGATATGGTTAAAGCTGTTCTCGCAGTGGGTGATGCGAATTCCTTCCCCGGCCGCGAATGTAATGTAAATGACGCGGATGATCAGGGCAGAACCCCCGCCATGTTCGCCGCCGCCTCTCCCCGGGCAAAGCAGATCCTTGCCATTCTCGCAGAACGGGGCGTGAATGTGAACGATCCTTATGTGATGGACGATAACGCCGGAACCGTGCTGACTCATGCGATTGACGGCGGCAATACGGATGTGGCTTTGGATCTGATCGCTGCCATGTTCCCCGAAAATATCGCTGCCGATCCCGAACTGCAATATCCCGCTCTTCTGGCAATGAAACATGCAATCTTTGCCAATGACGTGGCGGTTGTCCGGGAACTCATCCGCAGGAAATGTCTGCTCAATACGGATGCTCACACTGCTTATCTCGCACTCCGCCGTGCCAAACTGCAGAACTGGTTCAAGACCGTTGTCCGTGCCGGATGGATCCGGGATGGAAAAATGCCGCTGATCTGGGCGGTGGAGGCGGAAAATCCCGCTTTGGTCCAGCTCCTGCTGGATGCCGGTGCAAACCCCGGGTGCAAGGATAATGGCAGACATCTGCCCATCGAATATTCCCGTTCCCCGGAAATCACCGGCATGCTGAAAAAGGCGATGCGGAATAACTGATCTCGCATGGCTGCCGCTGACCCCTGCCGTACTTCTTACATCCTGCTCCGGAAGACACCATTTCAGGAGAGCAGTCTCATCGTTTCCGGCTTTTCGCCCGATTACGGCAGGATCGATTTCCTGTTGAAGGGGGCGAAACTGGTCGGAAAAAAGAAGTTTCCCGAAGCAGAACTGTTCCGGGAGTTTCAGGTCATTTTCCGCGAGGCAAAAAACGCGGATGGCCTGGCGAACCTCATCTCGGCGGAGTTTGTCGCTTCTCACGATGGTATCGCCGCCAGACCGGATCACTACATCTCGGCATGCAATTTCGCCGCTTTTCTCCTGCGGAATACAAAACCAATGCTGCCGGTACCAATGACATTCTGCGCGTTTCAACTGCTGCTTGCCAGACTGGAAAAACACAGTTCCGCCGAACCGTGGCTCTCCCTTGCCATGTATGCGTTCCTCTATGAAAACGGATTTGTCCCTCAAGGTGAGGATGCCCAACAGGAACGTTTGCTGGCGTATGCCACCGATCCCGGGCGGAAGATCCCCGAAGATAAAAATGATTTCTGGAAACGCTTCCGGATCTGGATCGATAACCTCTGTACATGGAATCAGTTACGGAAATAAAACTTCATAAATGCGGATCCGGGTGCTGTGCCGCTCTTCATGATAGTCTGCACGGATCAACGCTTGGGCAAAGCTGATGAAATCACTGTCCCGATACTGAAAAACAACCGGAACCGGCTTGAGCCCTGTAAGATCGCTCCGGTCGCCGAATACCTCGAACTAAGCCTCCTGCCGGATGGTTTGCCGGAAAAAACGGATCCAGCCGCCGCCCATTGTCACTGCGGTATCCTGTCCGCCGGAGATGAAGCGCATGGTCCCTGCAACGATCTCATACGAAACAATGGCTTTGTTATTGATCGTGACCTGATCAAAAGGAAAATACCGGTGCATGGTCAAACCTCCCTTGTTCCCTGCCAGGAAAGTTCTGCACGGGGAGGATCCGCAAGAAACGTCACGCCCAACAAGGCATTTGTGACCGGTGTGATGCTATCGCCGTTGATTTGCAGTTTTCCCGCACCCCGTTCCCAAACCAGAGCCAGCAGTTTTGCTGTTATTTCCGGTTGTTCATCCGGGTAAAGAAAAACGGTGCAGGACCCGGTCTGCCCCAGTCCCTGCCGGAGATGCGGGTAAAAACTTTCTGTTTTATCGGCGGCGCAGTCCTGTTGTTGCAGTGTGCCGCGAGCGATCTCCAGCGCAAAACTTGTCCCGCCGGAATGTGTAAGTGTGATTTGTGCCATAGTTGCTCCTTTCGCATGTGTCTGAAAGGAGCGCAAGCGTCAAACAGAAAGAATAAAATCTTCTTTCCGCAGAGAGTAACCGCGGATCTGCGCCTTCGGGGCATCGTCCAGAAGATAGGTCACCATATAAATCTCGCCATCCTCGAACTGGACCCAGCCGGA
>JAGAPM010000091.1 GCA_017623265.1 Lentisphaeria bacterium
CGGGAAAAGACTTATTCTCACATCATCACCAGCGGGATTTCGGTCGGCTGCGGCGTATCTGCCGGGCTGGAAGCGCCGATCGCTCTGACCGGTTCTGCGATCGGATCCAATTTTGCAAAGCTGTTTCATCTCGGCAGAGAGAGCCGCACGCTGCTGCTTGCCTGCGGTGGCGGCGCCGGTATTTCTGCTGTATTCAACAGTCCCGTTGCCGGGGCGCTGTTTGCCTGTGAAATCCTGCTGCCCGAATTTTCGATCCCCGCACTGGTGCCGATGCTGATTTCATCTGCAATTGCTGCAGTGGTGGCGGAGTTGATTTATCCAAGCCATACTTTTATGATTCAGGTTACCGGATGGAGTATGCAGAATCTGCCGTATTACATCATGCTCGGACTTCTTGCAGGTGTGGTTTCCGCCTTCGTGATCAAGACATCCTGTGGTATTGCCAAACGGTTTGAGCCGCTGAAAAATATTTGGGTCAAAGGATTGATCGGCGCATTGATCCTTTACATTATCTTCCTCATTTTTCCCATGTTACGCGGGGAAGGGTACGGTTTTGTGAATGATCTGCTGAATGGAAACGAAACTCAGATCCTTTCCGGAAGTCCGGCGGCGTTTCTCTTTGAGTACAAGTGGATCTTTCTGGCTCTGATCGGTTTTCTTGTCCTGTTGAAAGCTGCTATTTCTCCCGTTGGGGTGGAGAGCGGCGGCGATGGCGGAATTTTTGCACCGTCCATGTTCATGGGGGCATTTCTCGGATTTTTCTCTGCCCGGTTGATCCGTATGGCGTCGCTGCCCGGTTGGGAAGGGATCAGTGAGAAGAACTTTATTGCTGTTGGAATGGGCGGGGTCCTTGCCGGAGTGATGCATGCACCCATGACCGGAATCTTCCTGATTGCAGAGATTACCGGTGGTTATAAGCTGTTTGTTCCGTTGATGATCGTGGCAAGTCTTTCCTGTTTTATCTGCCGGAAACTTTCCCGGTATAATGTTTATAAGAGCATGATCGCCATGCGTGGCGGGACGCCGGAACAGAACAAGGATGCTGCAGCAATGGAATATCTGACCGTAGGCGAATTGGCGGAAAAGAATTTTACCGTCGTTCATCAGGATGATACGCTGCGTTCGCTGCTGGCTGCTTTCATGCGCAGTACCCGTAATATCTTCCCGGTGGTTGACGCAGAAAATAAGCTTGTCGGTTTGATTACCCTGGATAATATCCGCCCCTTCCTGCTTGATGATCAGCTTTATGATGTTGCGCTTGCGTACGATATCATGTCTCCTACCGGGCCGGTACTGGAGTTTTCCGATTCTCTGGGAGATGCCACCAAGTTGTTTGAATCCTGCCGCCTTTGGAACCTGCCGGTCGTGAGGAATGGTGTCTATTACGGCTTTGTCAGCAAATCCGGAGTCTTTGACCGATATCGTGATCTGCTGAAGAATAAACCGGATCTTTTCTGATGGAGTGAGCAATTATGATTCGCATCGGTGAACATTCTATTCTGATTCTTGCGCCGGATGGGCGCTCGATTCCCTTTGATCAGGTGGAACTGCAGCAGCGCCTTGAAAAATTGCTTTCCTCTCACTTGGACAGTAAAGAACTCGGCATTGCAAGAGATATCGCCAGTGCTACGGAAATGATCCTGTTGAATAAATTTCACAGTGAAGACCCGGAACGCCCTCCCTGTATCAAAAGCGAGGTGCTGGATGACCTGATCTGCCGGATCCTGACCGGGGCAGGGTTCCGGAAAGCGGCGGAAGAATATCGCCGGGAGGCGGTCACAAAAGGCGGTTTTGTGCGCATCCCGCTGGATCGGATCCGCAGCTTTCTGGAGGAAAATCTGGAAGTTTACGGCGATAATCTGGACCGGATCGCAGAAAAAGTTTTTCATACCATGAAATCGATCGGTGCAGATGATTCCAGTCCCCAGCTGGCTTTGGAACTTGCCCGTCATTTTCAGGCGGTCGCTGCCGGTAAAGTGGCATTCAACATCACCCCGCCGGACTTTGATCCCGACAAGGATTGCACCATTACCCCGGAGCAATTGATTGCCCGGCTCTCACCGGAAAACCGTTTCTGCTTTGATCAACGCATCCTCATGGTCGGTAAAATCAATCTCCGGATCTTTCCCGCATTGCGGCTGGATCTCCGCCTGACCGGGATCGCAACTCATTACAACCTGATCGCTCCGCTGACTGAACTGGCGTTGGCTCCCGCTTTCGTTCAGATCGCAAAAGCAGCGGATGAACTTTGTCTGATCACGGATGAACTCTTTCAACAGCGTGGAAATACGGCGGATATCCCCGTGAAGATCCTGCTCAATCTGATGGATGCCAGCGTATTCACCCGGGATTGGATGGGCTGCAACTCCACAGAAGCACAGGAACGTTGCGCTATGCAGTTGTGTAAAATATTTGCTTCTGAATTGACTCGTTTTCCATTTAAACTCACTTGTACTTAAGGAGATAGAATGAAACAGCGTATCCTTTTTACGCGAAAACAGATCGCAGAACGGGTGGATCAGCTCGGTTTCAGCCTGACGGAATTTTACAAGGATGAACCGTTGACCGTCATCCCAATGATGAATGGGGCGATGATCTTTGCCGCCGACCTTGCAAGAGCAATCGAAAAAGATGATCTTTTCATCGATTCCCTTGCCGCCGCTTCTTATGAAAATGATGCATCCAGCGGAAAGCTGACACGGCGCAGTTCCCTCAAACTGCCGGTTGAGGGGAGACATCTGCTGCTGGTCGATGATATTCTGGATACCGGAAGAACCCTGAAAGAAATGACAGAATATTTCTACACAAAAGGTGCCCTTTCTGTCCGGACATGTGTATTGCTGACCAAGGAATTGGATCCCTCCAAACCCGCCCGGAAACTGGAAGCGGACTGGTCCGGTTTCACGGTCCCCGATCTTTATGTGATCGGGTACGGGCTGGATTCTTATGAAAAATATCGCAACCTGCCGGATATCCGGGTCGTGGAAGAGGAATAAGAATGATGAAAAAGATCTTGTGCTTTCTGTTGCTGATCGGTGCATGCTGCCTGAATGCTGCCGCACCACTGCCGCCTGTTGATTACACCAACCCTGCCAATTGGGCGATCTATACCCCGGCGGCAAAAGCGGATAAAGCATTTGACATCTTTTACATCTATCCCACTTTGGTGGCGGATAAAAACACTCACCTCATGCAATGGGATGAAAAAACAAGATCAAAAGTCATCCCCTTTGCTGAAGCAAAGCTTTCCGGTTTCAAAAATGTGGCGAACCTCTATTGCCCCTATGTCCGGCAGCTGGAATTTTTCCGCTGTATGAAGGAGTTGCAGGGGCCGCTGACTTCGAACGATGAGATCAAAGCGCCACCCGCAGTGACTGAATCCAGCGCAGCCGGAGTGGCAGATGCTATTGAGGCGTTTCAGTATTACCTGACCCATTTGAACCATGGGCGTCCTTATGTTCTGATCGGGCACAGTCAGGGTGCCATGGATCTGGCAATGGTCCTGCTTATGAACGGAAATATCATGCCGGATCACGGGTTCGTTGCCGCATATCTGATCGGGATGCCTTTCAAAAAGGATGCCAACGGCGCAAAGCTGCCTTTCGCAAAAGAGGCTGGCGATGTGGGAGTTGTGATCTCATGGAATACCCAGAGCAAAGACTGCAAAGGCTCTGTCTTTACGGGGAAGGGAACGTATTGCATCAATCCCCTGAATTGGAAAACAGACGGAACCCCTGCTTCTGCCTACGAAAATCCGGGTGCTGTTTTTTATGACTACAAGACTGGAAAACTGGAGCGTTATCCCAATCTCTGCGGTGCGGTGATTGATCCGGAAAAAGGTGCTTTGATCGTGGATATGCCGGAATCAAAATGGACGAAAGAAACCGTTTTGGGGAAGGGCGTTTATCACATGAATGATCTTTATTTCTTTTACGAATCCATGGTGAACAATGTCCTGCTCCGCGTTAAAAACTGGCGCGCACTTTACGAACTGGCTGAATAATCTTCCGGAGAGCCTGCCCTATGGAACAGCAGATCATGTATCTCTTTGACTTGCTTGGAACGGTGATCTTTGCTGTTACCGGGGCGGTTCGTGGTGTCCGCCTCAAGCTCGATTTGCTTGGCGTAGTTGTATTTGCCTGTACTGTCGGGGTAGGTGGCGGCATGATGCGGGATACCATTATCGGTGCCCAGCCGGTCGCCGCTCTCAAGAATGAAACATACCTCATCGCCTGCATCATTGTGGGGTTGATCGTGTTTTTCTATGCAAGATTCTTTCAGGCGGAACGGCGTCTCATCATGCTGCTGGATGCCATGGGGCTTGGCGTCTTTACCGCACTTGGCGCCGCAAAAGGGGCAGAGTTCGGACTGGAATTTATCGGAATCGTATTGACCGGCGTATTTACTGCTGTGGGCGGAGGGGTGATCCGGGACATTATGGCAAGAAAGATCCCTGTAATCCTGACCAGCGATTTTTATGCAACCGCATCCCTGTTGGGCGGAATCCTTTTTTATATCCTGACAAAATGGACCGATCTGCCGCTCTTTTTCCGGTTCATTCCGGTAATGATTTTCGTGACCGGAATACGCATCACTGCGGTCAGACTGAAGGTCCGGCTTCCTGTTGCCCGGATGCGTTGAGGCGGCGTTCCTGACGCTTCTTTTCTTTCCGTTTCCGGTAGAGACGCACCAGACGGGATCCGGTCCAGTAACCCGCAACAGCGAGAATCGTGCCGTAGAACAGACCGCCGACAAAAAATGTGATCATGATCTCACTGCCCAGATTCCAGAATGCAAGCGCCACTTCTTTCATCCCGTCTGCCTGCACGATCGCACCGAATTTATCGTTCAGATCCGCAAAGCTCATCGGGCGCATGATCAGAAGACTGCCCGTATAACACTGGATTGGATACAGAATAAAGATCGATGCCGGATTGGAAACGCAGGTGAACAGCCAGGTGAGAGCTTTGTTTGCCTTGAAAAGAAAAGCAAGAAACAGCGCGGGAAATGTCTGTGTGCCGATCGGAAGAATAAAGCCGATAAAAAGCCCGATGGCGATCCCTCTGCCAACACTTTCCGGTGTCCCCTCCTGCTGCATGACCTTGAAATACAAACGGCGTAATGAAAATTTTTTCATTTGATTTCTTTCCTTGTTTCTGATTTTTCAGTAAAATATGCCCTCTTTCAAAAAAATCAAGCCCGCGATCCTTCTTTATTAAAATTTTATTGCAGAAGGACGCACTCGAATCTCCAGACAGGCACCGCACCACCCCATGCGCTGCAGGAGAAAATTTGGTGCGTTTCCTCCGAACAGTCCGAATTGTGCAGTAAAACAAATCTACCCGTGCCGCAAACAAGCGCAGGGCAGTTTTCAATATGTGGCAAATAAATCCCCCCGTGCCGTGACAGACCCAAGGGCTGATTTATTTGTGCGCCTCAACTGTACTCCGTTTGTTTGGCGCACGATTCCGGTAAAACAAATCCCCCCGTGCGGCAAGCGAGCTTGCGAAGCTGAGCCGCACAACAAGAAGGGGTGCTGTGCACCCCCTGTTTTTGACGGCTCCCCCTTACCCCCATTCATGCGATTGGTCGCCCGTCAAAAACAGACCCGTTCTGATCACCGGGGAACTTTTCCCCGGCGACA
>JAGAPM010000092.1 GCA_017623265.1 Lentisphaeria bacterium
GCAAGATCGATGACAAAAAAGAGCGGGATCGTCTCCGGAAGATCCTCCGCTCCCTGGAACTGCCGGAAGCCATGGGGCTGATCTGCCGGACCGTCGGTGAAGGCAGAAAAGCGGTCTTCTTTGAACGGGATCTGCACATGCTGCTGGATCTCTGGCTCAAGGTGGAACAGGCTCTCGAACAGCCTAACGCTCCGAAACTTGTCCTGCCCGAACCCACTCTCCTCGAACGGACCGTGCGGGACTCCCTGACCGATGAGATCGACGAGATCATTGTGGACAGCAAGGAAAAATATGAATTCCTGCAGGATGCCCTGAAAAAATTTGTCGGCAACGACTTCCAGACGAAACTGACCCTTCACAAGCGGGCAGATTCCGTCTTCAGCCGCTATAAAGTTTCCGAGCAGGTCGCCGCCATCTTCAACCGGGTGGTCCCCCTGCCCGGCGGCGGGTATCTCTGCATTGACGAGACCGAGGCGTTGATCGCTATCGACATCAACTCCGGCAAGAGCAAGAACGGCAAAGATCAACCCGAACTGGTGCTGAAGACCAATCTGGAGGCGGCGGAAGAAATCGCACGCCAGATGCGGCTCCGGAACATCGGCGGTCAGGTGGTGATCGACTTTATCGACATGGCAAACGCGCAGGACCGGGAAAAAGTCAACTCCGCCATGAAAAAATTCCTCCGGGAAGACCGGGCAAAAACAAAAGTCCTGCCCATCAGTAAGTTCGGTCTCATGGAAATGACCCGTCAGCGGGAACATGAAAGTGTCAAGGATCTGGTGTACGATCTGTGCCCGTACTGCAACGGGTCCGGTCATGTCAAGTCCGCCATCACCATGAGTGTGGAGATCCAGCGCAGACTGAAAGAGATCCTGCGGAAGAAGGGCGGAAAGAAGAACGGGATCCGGGTCATCATGAACCCCACGATCCTTGCACGACTGAAAAACGACGATGCCGAACTGCTCACCGCTTTGGAAGATCAGTACGGAAAGGACCTGCAGTTCCGCGCAGATCCCACGATCCACATTGAAGAATTCAAACTGGTCGACCCCAAAACCGGCGCATCTCTGGATTGAACCGGACAAATCAGAAAATTCAACCAATCATTTAACATAAACAACAAAGAAAGATCAGGACCATGAGAGAACAGAACGACTGGGAAAATCAGGCACTCACCGGGATCAACCGCATGTACGGAAGAGCTGTCTATGCTCCCTTTGACAACGAAGATGACGCATTGCGTCTGGACCGTACCCTCTCCCCCTATTTCAAACTGCTCAACGGCGCATGGATGTTCGCTTACTTCCCCCGCCCCGAAGCCGTTCCCGAAGACTTCCATGAAGAAGATTTCGACTGCTGCGAATGGGATGCCATCACCGTTCCCTCCAACTGGCAGATGAAAGGCTACGGCAGACCTCATTATACCAATATCCTCTATCCCATCCCCGTCACGCCCCCTTATGTCCCTAATGACAACCCCACCGGTTGCTACATCCGGGAATTTGAGATCGATGACAGCTGGGACGGCAAAAAACTCCTCCTCATGTTCAACGGCGTGGACTCTTTCTTCTATGTGTGGGTCAACGGTCAGCTCGCCGGTATGAGCAAAGGCAGCCGGCTGCCCGCAGAGTTTGATATTACAGA
>JAGAPM010000093.1 GCA_017623265.1 Lentisphaeria bacterium
AATGGTCGTGCTTGGTGTGCTGTCCGGCGGGGAAGGGGTCGTGCTGGATACGGTCCGGTCGGAACAGGCGGTTTGCGTTTCGGTGCGGATCGGACATCATTTTCCCCTGCATACGGCGGCACCGGCGAAAGCGATCCTGGCGTTTCTGCCGGAAGATGAGTTGGAAAGCCAGTTGAAAAAGATCGTTTATACCAAGTTTACGGACCGGACCCTCACCAGCCGGAAAGCCCTGCTTGCGGAGCTGAAAAAAGTCCGGAGCGAGGGCGTGGCGTACGATCTCGGGGAGGAAATCAGCGATCTGCGCTGTGTAGCTGCGCCCGTGTTTGACAGTCGGTCTTATCCGGTGGGTGCGATTTGGATCACGGGACCGGAATCCCGTTTGAACGAAGAAAAATTGCGGTCGATGGCGGCACAGGTGAAAGCGACAGCGGATCAGATCGGCTTAAATATCATTTGAAAATCACCTTCAGAAAGGAATAAAAAAATGGAATTTTCAGGTGCAAAGATCATTGTGACAGGCGGTTCGGATGGATACGGCAAAGGCATCGCAAAGATGTTGAAAGCTGCCGGAGCGCAGGTGTGGATCACCGGACGGAACGGGGCGAAACTGCAGGCAGCGGCGTCTGAATTGGGCGTGGATTATCTGGTGGCAGATGTGACTGCGCCGGAAGATTGGGACCGGGTCTTTGCCGCGACGGGCTGTCCGGACGTGCTGGTGAACAACGCCGGGGCGGGCGGGAAGATCGCCCCCGTGGCGGAACAGAGCGATGAGGAGATCATCCGGACCATCAATATCAATCTGACCGGAACGATTCTTGGCTGTCGCCGTGCGGCGGAAATGATGTGCAAACGGGGCAGCGGCATGATTATCAATATCTCCAGCGTCTGCGCTCTTTATGCGTGGCCCGCATGGAGTGTTTATACCGCAGCCAAAGCCGGACTTGCCAAGTTCAGCCACGGTCTTTACACCGAACTGCGCCCCTATGGCGTCCGGGTGAGCTGTGTCACGCCCAGCTGGGGACAGACCAATTTTAACAACGCCGCTCAGATCTGCGGTGCTTCGGAAGATCCGGAAATGGCGAAAAAATGTACTGCACCGGAAGAATTGGGCGCCATCATCTGCCAGTTGATCGGTCAGCCGGATCATCTGGCGGTGCCGGACATTACGATCCAGCCCATGATCCAGGATATTTCCCCCATGTAAGAAGGGAGGCGGATCATGGCGAATCTTTTTCTGGAAGCGGAATCTTTTGCGGAGCGCGGCGGCTGGGTGATCGATTGCGCCTCCATGCACAAAATGGGGTCGGCGTACCTGATGGCGCATGGGGCGGGCGTTCCCGTGGCGGATGCGGTAACGGAGATCAATCTGGAGCGTGACGGCGTGTATTCTCTCTATGTCCGGACACGGGACTGGTCGGCAGTTTGGGGGCGCGGCACTTCCGCCGGTCGCTTTCAGGTGCATTTTGACGGCGCAGATACCGGAACTGTTTTCGGGACAAACGGTGCGGACTGGGCGTGGCAGAGCGGCGGAAAAGTGATTCTCTCCGCCGGGAAACATACCATCTCC
>JAGAPM010000094.1 GCA_017623265.1 Lentisphaeria bacterium
CCCTTGCCAATATCGGCGTTGCTCTGCTGTTGTTTTCCATGGGGCTGGAGTTCAAGAAAAAGGATCTTGTTCCGATCCGGAATGTTGCGGTATTCGGCACCCTTTCACAGGTTGTCTTTACGTTTCTTGCCGGTGCGGCAATCGCCTGGGGATTGAGTCGTTACATGGACGGCTGGTTCCGGAACGGGATCTCCATATTTATTTTTGCAACAGCCTTTGTTTCAACCTCAACTGCAGTTGTTCTGAAGACTCTTGCAAGCAGAGGGCAGATGGGAACACTTTCCAGTAAAGTTATGATCGGCATGTCCATTGTTCAGGATTTGACTGTGATCCCTATGTTTATGATCCTGAGTAAACTGGGCGACCTTTCCGGGGGATGGTTTGCTGCGGCAAAGCCGCTGATCTACGGTGCAGTCTTCATGGCGCTGATGATGACTGTCGGGGCAAAATATCTTCCGTACATCCTGCGTTGGGCAGCCATGACCAATGCAAAAGAGCTGTTTCTCCTGGCGGTAACGGCGCTGGCGCTCGGGGCAGGGGCAATTGCAGATGCAATGCAGGTCTCGTTTTCCTTCGGAGCATTTCTTGCCGGTATCGCTTTGAGTGAATCTGAATATGGCAAAAAAGCCATCGGGGAACTGATGCCGGTGCGCGACCTGTTTGCCATGATCTTTTTCGTTTCGATCGGCATGATGCTGGATTGCCCGTTCCTGATCAAAAACATTACGGTTGTACTCATTGTAATGCTTGCCACAAGTTTTTCCCGCACGGTATTTCTGGCGATCGTTACCTGGTGTTCCGGTTACCGGAATGTGATCCCCGTAGCGATGCTTTTCGGAATGTTCGCAACATCGGAAATCGCTTTCGTGGTGATTCAGTTGGGAAAAGACGGCGGTTTCTTTACGAATGAAGTGTACTCCCTGATCCTCTGTGCGGTGGTTTGTTCCATGATCATCGGTCCGCTGATGGATTGTCTGACCTCTCCCGTCTACGCCCTGTTGAAGAAGACGATCTGGAAAAACAGTTTTCACAACAATATTTCCATGCCGCCGCCTGACCTTACCGGACATGTCATTATCGCCGGAGGCGAAAATATCGGGCGCTCTATTGCAAAGCTCATGAAGGGGCTGAATCTGCCTTACATCCTGATCGAGCCGGTTTACAGTGAGTACATGAAAGCTGTTCAGAAGGATGTGGTTTGCCTGTTTGGAGAGCCGCATCAGCAGGTGATTCTGGAATCTGCCGGAGTGACACGGGCAAGACTGCTGCTGGCTGCATCTGCCGCATTCGCCGACAATTATGCGGTGATCCGTCAGGCTCAAAAGATGAATGAGGATCTGCCGGTCGTTGCCCGCTCCAATAATGCGGAAGAATTGGAAATGCTCCGGAAGTGCAAGAATGTTTTTGAGATCGTTCAGCCGAAATTTGAGGCTGGTCTCGAAATGACACGGCAGGCATTGCTGCGTCTCCATGTTTCCGCTCTGGATATTCAGAACTATATGGACAGTGTCCGTTTCTCCCATTATCGTGCCTTAAACGAAGGTATGAACGGAAATGCTCTGGCGGACAGCATGCGTTCTTTCGCCGGGTTGGTCGAATTGAGCTGGGTCAAGCTGCCCTGCGAATGCGGCTGTTCGGTCATCGGGCGGACGATCGCAGAATCCCGGATCAGGAGCCTGACCGGTGTTTCCATCGTTTGTGTGGTCCGGGGGGATGGTAAAGAGATCATTACAAATCCGGCGCCGGATTTTGTTTTGTTGAAGGATGATATCCTTGCATTGATCGGCACGCAGGAACAATGCAAAAAATTTGAAAGCTTTTGCGGGATCGGTTTGGCAGGAACTCCTGCCGGAGCAGAGCAAACCGCAAAGGTGTAAGTCAAGGAGTTTTTGATTATGGATACAAAAATCAAAGTCGGATTGATCGGGCTTGGCAGAGCCGGGGTGCATATGCACCTCTATGAACTGAAGCGTTTTTCTGATTTGTTTGAGCTGACCGCATGCTGCGATGTGTTGGATGATCGAGTCAAACAGATTTGTGAACAGTACCCCGAAGCCCGCGGATATACAGATGCCATTCAGCTGATGAACGATCCGGAGGTTGAACTTGTTTCGATCGCAACGCCCTCCCGCTTTCATGTTTTGATGGCAGAACAGGCTCTCGCCGCCGGAAAAATCGTTTTCCTTGAAAAGCCGTTTGCTTTGTCCCGTGAAGGTTTGGAACGGCTGCGCAAACTGGATGCACAATATCCCGGCAAACTTTATCTGCGGCACAACCGCCGTTTTGAAGCCTGCTTCAATCATATCCTTGATGTTATGAACAGCGGTATTCTGGGCGATGTTTACGAGATCAAACTCCGGCGGCACCGGCATCGGTTCCGGGATGACTGGCAGACCCGTCTCGATTGCGGCGGCGGACAGCTCTACAATTGGGGACCGCATCTGATCGACCAGGCGTTACAGTTTATCGGCGGTGAGGTTGAAACCGTGTTCAGCGACATGTAAGTTATTGCTGCCCGGGGAGATGCGGAAGACCATATCAAAC
>JAGAPM010000095.1 GCA_017623265.1 Lentisphaeria bacterium
ACCCATATCGCGCCAGCGTTTGATACGGTCGATGCTGTCCGGAGCGCCGCCCATGGGGTGGACACCGTAGGTATGCGCACCTTTGTAGAACAGTGCGTGGTGACCGGCGCAGCCGACGCGGATGCCGTATTCTTCAAAGTACTTATGGAAGTTTCTGTGAGTGACCACGAACGCAGCACCCTGTTCGTCACCGTAGCTGGTGAGGATGTTTTTGCTGTGACCGAGATTCTTCATGTAGAAGTCATGAGTTTTCTTGGCAGCGGCTTTGGCAGCCATCATGTTGTCAAAGGTCAGTTTGCCGCCGAAGTTACGGGTAAACCAGGGCATGAAGTTGGAGCCCATGATCGGACCATCGGTGGGGAAGCCCAGATCTTTGAGGATCTGCAGGGATTCCGCCGTCTGGTTCACTGCCGGATGGAACATACCGTGGGCCTTGGCGTTCTTCAGCGCCTTGATGTAGCGGTCCATGGCAAGTTTTTCATCCTTGTAAATGTTGCGGAACGTTGAGAGATAGAAACCGCCCATCACGGAGCAGACCACCGGTTGATCCAGTTTCTGGTAGGTGGCGGGCAGGGGCAGTTCAAAGGGCAGCACGCGGACTTTGACGGGGATCACCCCGGCGTTCTTGCCGTCGGCATTGATCGTGATGGTGCCGGTGTAGATGCCGGGAACCTGTTTTTCGGGAACATGAACCGTCACGAAGAACTGTTTGAACTGGTCTTTATCCAGCTGCACGCTCTGCAGTTCAGTGGCATCTTCAAAGCCTTTCTGGGCGGCATTGAAACCGGTTTCCAGAGCTTTCGGAGCGCTGATCCACTTGTAGGTGTCTTTGCCGTCTTTGCGGATACGGGCGTAGTTTGCCGCCTGATCCGTATCGACCTTGACCATGTTTTCATCCTTCAGAAGCAGTTCCGGAACGAGACGCAGGTCAACGTCAGCAAAATAGCTGTTCCAGCGGTTGCCGTTCTGGTACCAGATCTTGACAACCTTCATGTCCAGTTGTTTGGCGGGCAGGACGTTGCCTTTTTTATCCTTGAGATCGCTGATCTTGAAGGTGACGTTCTTCTTGCCGTTCAAAGCGAACAGCTGGAAGGACATGGGTTCGTATTCGCCCTGTGCTGCAAGCGCACGGATCGGTGCGTTGAACAGACCATCGGTGGGATAGACATCGCCCAGACGCATGATTTCGCTCATGGGGCGGACGGTAAAGTGAAGAATGTCAGACTTCACTCCGGCTTCTTTCGCAAGCTGTTCAACCTTGGCACGGTTGGCAGCTGCATTTTTCTTGAATGCCGGAGACGCCGGGTTGTCCGGATTCAATTTCGCCGCATTGGGCGCGCCCTGCAACGTCCCGACTGCCATGAAGGCACCGAGCAACAGCGCAGAAGCGAGAGAAAGGCGTTTGTTCATAAGTTTTCCTTTCAGGTTGTTAATTGGGGACTCGAACTGCGCACTATAGCACACAATTTTGCCTTTTTCAAGTTTCTGTTTCATTTTTGATAAAAAAAACTTGTAAATTGATATGCGGCATGCTATAATCCTATATAATGATAAACGGAGCCGGAAATATGAAATATATTACTCTTTTTACTTTTGCAATAATCGTGTGCCTGCTTGCAACAGGGTGTGTCATGACCCGTTTTTCAGACGCATTGCTGGAAAACAGAGTCCAATACATCCAACCGGACATTCCAATAGAAATCGCCGAAAAAGATCAGTTTCTCTGGCAGGCAGCAGAGAGCGGACCGGCATATCTCTATCTGCCCTGTGTAACTTACGAACAGCGTCCCGCACCCATTTATGCGTTCTATGTGCCGGAATTTGTTCCATTCCGCTTCGCAAGCGAACGCACGGTGGAAAATCATTCTTACCGACTCTTTCAACTGTCCGATGCCGCTGCAAAAGCATTGCGTGAACAGCAGAAAAACATTTCGCTTTACGGCGAAATAAAACCGGTACGCAATCCGCTGAAACGCTCCGTTTTGCAGGATACAAAAATGAAAAAAATCCCCATGACATTCTATCGCAGGGATCTTGAAAAGGATGATAAACTGCCGGTGTGGAGTGAACGCTCAATCGGCGGCTGGTTCGCCCTCGGATTACTGCCGTTGACTTTTTGCGCAGATATCGCTGCCAGTGTGGTCAGTACAGTCCTTGTCGATTGTTTCATCCTGCCCGGAATCGGGATCGTATGGCTCGTGGAAGAGTCCGTGACCTCATTCCCGGATTAAATCAGAACAGCGGAAGCCCCAATACCTGATGGGGATTTTTCCAGACAACCTGTTCCAGCTCGCTTTCCGTCAACAGATCCAGACACTTCAGATAATCAATGCACTGGGGCATAAGTGAGCCGCTGCCCACAAGACATTGTTTTTCCGGATTCCACAACAGACCGTTTTCGTACAGAATTGCATCGTTACCCAGCACAGAGTAGTTGCCCGGAGGCAAACCTGCTGCACTGGAGGCATCACTGGTGACAACGATTCTCTGCGGTGTTTTACTGCGAATCATACACTTGATCACATCGGCAGGCAGGTGGTGTCCGTCCGTAATGATCATGGCTGTCAGCTGATCGTTTGCCAGTCCGGACCAGATGGGGTTTTTATGCCGGTGGATCATATTCGGGATACCGTTTCCGAGGTGAGTCAG
>JAGAPM010000096.1 GCA_017623265.1 Lentisphaeria bacterium
AGGGTACAGTATTTTTTGATCAGGACTTCCTGTTCTACATTGTTCGCATTGTACATGGGCATTTCCCGGTTCATCTGCCCCCAGCGGTCGGGATCGGAAAGATTTTCCATGTACTGCTGCACCAGTGCCGCCTGCTCCGGATCGTTCCGCAGACCTTCCATACTGGTCCAGGCTTCCACAATGGTGCCGCCCCAGGAACTGGAAAGAATACCGACCGGGACTTTCAGATCATCCCGCAGTTTCTTGGCAAACCACAGCGCAACCGCACTCATGGTACGGATATTTTCCGGCGTGATTGCGGACCATTCCGGCTCCCATGCGCAGATCCATTGTCCGGGCTTGATTTCCGGGTGTTCATAGTCTGCCGGAAGTGCCTGCGGAGCGACTTCCCGTTCCGGTACGGCTGACGCACGGTGCGGAACCGTAAACATGCGGATCGTGTTTGTATCGTTCGCCGTCTCTGCAATAAATTCCTGCATCTGCCGGATCGAGACATTGATCGGGTATTCCATGTTGGACTGACCGGAAGCGACCCACACTTCCCCGATAAGAATATCCTTCACCACCGCCGACGCTCCGGTACGGGTGTTGCGGACTTCCATGCTGTACGGTCCGCCCGCCTCCTGCGGAGCGATCCGGATCAGAAAATTGCCGTCGTATCCCGCAAGCCCGGTATAGGTCCTACCATTGAAAGAAACTTCCACAATGGATTCCGGGTCCGTGGTACCGAAAACAGGAACAGCGATCCGCCGCTGAAACACGGCGCCATCAGAAAACAAGGCATTCAATTTCATGATCATGGGAGAATTCCTTATATTGGATTTTTTGTGAGTGATAAGATATCACTCCGCAAATAAAAATCAAGTAAACATTGCACTGAACCTTTCAGATTCAGCACTTTTTTTATCCGAAAAGGTCGTCCTGGATCAGGTCGGGGGGATTGAGGATGCTTCTTACCGGCTCAAAGGTCTTCCGGTGGATGGGACACGGACCATGCAGTGTGATCCGCTCCGTATGCAGGGGCGTGCAATAGCCTTTGTGGACCTCAAATGCGTAGTCCGGGTACTGTTCGGCAGCGGCTTCAATCCAGAGGTCACGGGTCGTTTTTGCAAGAATACTCGCCGCCGCAATAGAGGCGGATTTTGAATCGCCCTTGACAATGGACTGTGACGGAAGATGCAGCCCCTTGACCGGGTTGCCGTCGATCAGGGCGAAGTCCGCTTCCCTGATCCCCTCCAGCGCAAGACGCATGGCTTTCCATGTCGCCTGCAGAATGTTGATGGAATCGATCTCCTCCGCATGGACCTGCCCGATGGCATACAGGATCGTGGGATCGTTCATCAGCAGTTCCCGCAGCTCCATACGCTTCTTGTGCGTGAGCTTCTTGGAATCGTTGATTCCATCCGGGATCCGGCTCCGATCCGTGAATACGACAGCCGCCGCGACCACCGGACCAGCGCAACAGCCGCGCCCGGCTTCATCCACGCCCGCCACGAAAGAATGCCCCGCCGCACTTGCTTCCTTTTCGAAGTCAAGCATAGGGGTATCGGGTGGAAGGAAAGAGAAATCTGTTTTGGCGTTCTTCGTCATAACAAAGAAAAACGCCGCTGCACGATGGGTGCCACGGCGTTTCTGTAAGCTTTGAAACTCTGCAAAAATTATTTCGCAGCGTCTTTGCCAAAGTACTTCTGTTCTTTGACGCGGGCAGCCTTACCGATTTTGTCGCGCAGGTAGTAGAGTTTCGCGCGGCGGACGCTGCCTTTACGATCGACAGTGATGCTGTCGACGCGGGGGGAGTGCAGCGGGAAAATCTTTTCGACGCCGTAGCCGAAGGAAACACGACGGACGGTGAAGGTTTCGCGGATACCGCTGTTCTTGCGGGCGATGACCACGCCGGTGAATTTCTGAATACGTTCGGTGGAACCTTCCACGATCTTGGTGGAAACGGTCACAGTGTCGCCGACCTTGAAGTCAGCAACAGATTCTTTGCACTGCTGCTTTTCGATTTTGTCAATCACGTTCATTGTATGAACCTCCGTTAAATATGTTCTAATTTTTTTATTTTACTCAATCAGATCAGGCCGTTCTGCAAGCGTTATCCGCATTGCTTCAGCCCTCCGCCACTTCGCTATCTTTTCATGATCGCCGGAAAGCAGGACATCCGGCACCTTCAACCCGTTGAATTCGGGTGGTCTGGTGTACGGTGGATATTCCAGAAGTCCGCTTTCAAAGGATTCATCCTCCCCGGAAGCATCGTCACCGAGCGCACCCGGCAGCAGTCTTACCACTGCATCCGTCATCACCATCGCCGCAAGATTTCCGCTTGTGAGGATATAATCCCCGATGGAAACTTCCCGGTCGACCAGCAACTGGCGTACCCGTTCATCCACACCTTCATAATGTCCACAGATGATCACCAGATGAGTCTTACCCGCCAGTTCACGTGCCATTTTCTGGTCGAACTTTTTCCCGCGGGGACCCGTGAGGATCACCATTGTATCCGGTCTTTTCAAAGAGAGCACCGCTTCCGAAAGCACATCTGCCTTCATCAGCATTCCCGGACCTCCACCGTATGGCACATCGTCCACCGTCTGGTGCCGGTCATGGGTAAAATCCCTCAGGTTGATCGCATTGATCTCCACCAGCTTCTTTTCCCGCGCCCGTCCCACTATACTCGAATTCAGGGGGCCGAAAAAGATTTCGGGGAACAAAGTCACGATATCAATGCGAAGCGACACGTCAGGCTTTCACCTCTTCTTCATCGTCCATCACTTCGACCATCACCCGGTCCTGCAGTCTGCCGGCTGCACCGGCAACCAGAGAACGCAGAGCCATGATCGTTTTGCCTTTCTTACCGATGATCTTGCCACGGTCACCGGGACGGCAGACGATCTTGATCATCTTGCCATCCTTGACCGATTCGCTGGAAACGGCAACATCTTCCGGATAATCGACAAGTGCTTTCACGACGTAATTCACAAAACCTTCGAGATCCCGAAGTTTTGCGCTCTGTTCTTCCGGGGAGGCTTTCGGCGCACGCGCCTTTCTACCGTTATCCTTGCGATCAGAGCAACAGCACGGCTTTTCAGCCTGAACTGCCGTTTCTTCCGCAGCGGACCCGCCGAACAGTTTGGAAAAAAACGCCTTGATACCCACTGTATTTCTCCAGGTATTACAAGTTCAAGAAACGCGAAAGATTATTCAGCGTCTTTCTTGAAATTTTTCTTCTTGGTGTAGGGATCAGCCTTACCGGCAACTTTGGAAGTACCGGCTTTGGCACGTGCGTAGATATCCTGAACGGTTTCGCTCATCTGGGCGCCCTGAGAGACCCAGTATTCCAGTCTTTCGCTGTTCAGTTTTTCATCGCTGTGCTTGGGATCGTAGTAGCCGAGTTCTTCGACCATTTTGCTATCGCGCTGTTTACGGATATCGCAAACAACGATTCTGAAGCTGCCCCAGTTCTTACCGCCTGTTCTTTTCAATCTGATTCTGACCATTTTTTGGTGTTCCTTCATTCCCGGTTCTGCCGGTTTTCTTCTGTATTTCTGCGCAAAATGCGCTATTGCTTACATACCTTCTCCCACACTCACATGAGTGCAAGGGAACAATAATATACCACAAACATTTGATTTTTCAAACCCTGAAACGGATTTTTTACTATTTTTTTTGCAAACATTCCCGGTGCAACAAACTTTATCGCCTTGCAGATCTCGGACTGCGCCACCCCGTTGATCTTCCGGATGATCGTTTCCCGGACAGCCGGGGAATCAAACGCCATCCGGTATGCAGGATGTTTCAGTTCCAACAGCAGAGTCGTTCCATCAAACCGGAGCGGAGTAAGGCGTTTTGCCCCGGCTTCCCCCACGATCTCCTGCCAGTGGGCAGTAACCGTCTCAATCGCACGGATCCACGGAGGAACGAGCTGCTTTGTCAGCTTGGCAAGAACATCTCTCATATCCTGTGATTTCGGCAGATGTTTCAACACCTCTCCGGGGGCATCACTGCCATACCACTCTTCCATCAGAGAGCTGTATCTTTTCCGTTTTTTCCGGTCAAAACAAAGAGATTGCTGCTGTTTTTCCTCCTCAGCCGCCACGCTGTCACCCTCCCCCGATATTGATGCCCAAAGGCGATATGGGCAGCAGGATCATATACCCGCAGAACTTCAGTATTCCCAAGCCCCCCATACCAAGATGTTTCAAGCCGTTTCTCCATACCCCCCAGGGTGCCAGCAGAGTACATTCCAGCACGCCGACCGGGATCAGAAACACATACAGTAATTCCTTACCGGCAACAAGCATGTGTTTTCCCATGTTTGCCAAGCCGCGGATCACATAAGGAGCCGCAATTTTTGCTGCCTGAATCGCCACCGGTGCAAGCAGAGCTGCCGCCACCACAGAGCCTTCCGCCTCGTACTGGGGCGCCATATAGAATGTCACTGACAACAAAAGTGTCAGGATCAGCAGATTCTTTTTCGTAAAGATCATATCCTTCCAGAGTCCTTTCTCAATCATCCAGTTTTTCATCCGTGATGACCGGTTCAATATTTTTCCGATAAAGTGCATATTCCACAGAATCCACCAGAGCCTCCCAGGACGCCTGAATAATGTTATCATCCAGACCAACCGTCCCCCAGGTATTGCGTCCGTCCGTGCTGTCGATCAGTACACGGGTACGGGCGGCAGTGCCATTGACGCCATCCAGGATCCGCACTTTGAAATCTGCCAGCGCAATTTCTTTGATCTCCGGATAAAACCGTTCCAGCGATTTCCGGAGCGCCAGGTCCAGCGCATTAACAGGACCATCCCCTTCGGCAGCAGTCAGTTCACTGATACCGTTCACACTGACTTTAACTGTTGCTTCCGAGATTGTCCGCCCGTCGTGATGGCGTTTTTCAATGATGACCCGGAAGCCCTCCAGTTTGAAATAATGTCCCCATTTTCCAAAAAGTTTATGAAGCAGCACAGCAAACGAGGCATCTGCCGCTTCTTATTCATAACCGGCATTCTCCCGTTCTTTCAGGACTGCCAGTAATTTTCCGAGATCATCCGATTTTTTCAGATCAAACCCCAGTTCCGCCGCCTTCATCACCAGATTGCTCTTGCCGGAAAGATCCGAAACAAGAATCCGGCGCCCATTTCCCACCGCTTCCGGCGCTACATGTTCAAAGGTACGCGGGTCTTTCTGAACAGCATTGACATGCATGCCCCCCTTGTGCGCAAAAGCGCTGTCACCCACAAACGGGGCACGGCGGTTATGGCGTACATTGGCAAGATCATCCACAAAACTGCTGACACTTTTCAGGTCCACCAGTTTACCTTCCGGCAGACAGCTGAAGTCCGTTTTCAGTTCCAGGTTGGCAATGATGGAGGAAAGATTTGCGTTGCCGCACTGTTCTCCATAGCCATTGATCGTGCCCTGCACCTGACCGCATCCGGCGCGCACCCCCATGATGGAGTTGGCAACCGCCAGATCGCCATCGTTATGAGTATGAATACTGATCCGGATCTCCGGTGGGAATGCCTTGCGGACCAGTTCACAGATCCGGAACACTTCCACCGGCATGGTTCCGCCGTTGGTATCGCAGAGGGTCAGCGTTACTGCCCCGCCGTCAGCGGCGGCACGGAGAACAGCCACAGCGTATTCCGGATCATCTTTGTATCCGTCAAAGAAATGTTCCGCATCAAAGATAACTTCCCGTCCGTGCTGTGCAAGGAACGCACAGGACTCCCGGATCATGGCAAGATTTTCCTCCGGCGTGGTCTTCAGCACATGATCCACATGCAGAAGCCATGTTTTTCCGAAAATCGCCACAGCAGGCGTTCCGGCGGCGATCAGTTTCTGCAGATTTTCATCCTGTTCCACAGTCAGACCGGCACGGCGGGTACTGCCGAATGCCGTGATTTTTGCATACTGCCATTCCATTCTGCCCGCCGCTGCAAAAAATTCTACATCACGGGGATTGGATCCGGGCCAGCCGCCTTCGATATAGGCGACCCCCAGTTTATCCAGTTTTTGAGCGATCCGCAGTTTATCCTGCACAGAGAAACTGATCCCCTCCCCCTGCGCGCCATCGCGGAGGGTGGTATCATAAATCTGGATCTTTGTGCAGGTTCGGTTCATATGATTCCTTATGCAAAAAGAGCATCATGGCTCAGCAGACGCATACCTTCTGCATTGGCAAGTTTGTTCACGGCTGTATCCGGATCATCGAAACGGAAGATCAGGATCGCTTTGCTGTTGGGTCCGGCGAAAGCGTACATGTATTCCACATTCAGATCCGTGCCGTCCAGCATGGCAAGAATATTGAAAAGGCTGCCGGCTTCGTGGGTGACTTCAATCGCCACCACATCCGTCAATCGGACAGCAAAATTGTTCTTTTCCAGCAGTTCTTTTGCCTGTTCCCAGTCCTTGATGATCAGACGCAGGACGCCGAAGAACTTGGTATCTGCCAATGTGAGAGAGGCGATATTGATCCCGGCATCCGCCAGCAGCTTACAGGGAGCGGTCATGGCACCGGGCTTGTTTTCGATAAAGAGGGAAAGCTGTGTGATCTTCATGGTCGTATATCCTTTCCGGTTCAGAGTCCTTCATTCAGATCGCGTTTATCGATCACCCGTTTTGCCTTGCCTTCGCTCCGGGGGATGGAGTTGGGTGCCATCATGTGCACAAAGACACGGATCCCCAGCGTGTGTTCGATCGCCTGGGAGATGCGGTTCTTCACTTCTTCCATGCCGCTGACTGTATCTTTGAACAGGGAGTCGTTCACTTCAATGTCAACTTCCACATTATCCAGTCCATGACTGCGGGTCAGCACGATCTGATAAACCGGCAGGACTTCTTCCACCTTCATGATGGCAGCTTCGATCTGGGACGGGAACACATTGACACCACGGATGATGAACATGTCATCGCTTCTTCTTGCGATCTTGGCGATCCGGCGGATCGTTCTGCCGCAAGCGCAAGGTTCGGTGATGATCTTGGAAATGTCACGCGTTCTGTAACGCAGCATGGGCATGGCGTCCTTGCTCAATGTGGAGAGGACAAGTTCCCCTTCTTCGCCGTCCGGCAGCACTTCGCCGGTCTGCGGGTCGATGATTTCCGGGTAGAACAGGTCTTCAAAGATGTGCAGACCTTCCCCGCAGCCGCAGCTGCAGCCAACACCGGGACCGGTGATTTCGGAAAGTCCATAAATATCGTACGCCTTGATGCCCGCTTTCTTTTCAATGTGAGCGCGCATTTCTTCGGTCCAGGGTTCCGCACCGAACACACCCACGCGGATGGGCAGTTCCCGCATATCGATTCCCATACGGTCCGCCACTTCCAACAGATGCGTGAAATAGCTGGGCGTACAGGCAATACAGGTCACGCCGAAGTCCTTGATCAGCATAACCTGACGCTCTGTATTCCCGCCGGATGCAGGCACAACAGTGGCACCCAGTTTTTCCAGACCATAGTGGGCGCCGAGACCGCCGGTAAAGAGACCGTAGCCGTAGGAAACCTGTGCGATATCGCCTTCCCGGACACCGCAGGCGGCAAAGCAGCGTGCCACCGCATAGGACCAGTCTTCAATGTCTTCTTTGGTGTAACCGACAACGATAGGCTTACCGGTCGTGCCGCTGGATGCGTGCAGACGGACCACATCTTTCATGGGGCTGGCAAAAAGTCCATAGGGATAGGTATCGCGCAGGTCGGACTTCATGGTAAAGGGCAGTTTGCAGATATCATCAATGCTCTTGATGTCTTCCGGCTTCACGCCCCGTTCGTCCATTCTCTGACGGAACAGAGGAACGTTTTTGTAGGAGATGTCCACCATGTGCTGGAGGTTTTCGGTCTGGATCATGCGCAGCCGTTCACGGGGCATGAAGTCCATGGCACTGACAGGGTGGGAGAACTGACCGCAGGTCGTGCTCATTTTTGTGTTTCCTTTTCCTTTGATTGTTCTATTTCTTTGCGGTTTCCCGTCTCACTTTGCTTCAAAGGCGCGGCGGAAAGCTGTAATATTTTCTTCAGCAACGGTTCCGGAGAAGTTTTCCCGGATCAGGTCAATCCAGAGTCCTTCCGGGAACGCAAGATAACGGTTCAGTACGCCCAGCATGGCGATATTCATCATGCGGGAGGCACGGTACTCTTCCGGGATGTCTTCATCGCGGATGATCACGGTGTTTTCGTTCAGGAACGCAGCACAGACTTCGATCTGGTCGGCAGAAACAGCGATCATATAATCCGCTTCGCCCGCCGGGATCATGGGGCTTGCCACTTTTTCGCCGAACCGGACATCGCTGGAAACAGAACCACCGCGCTGACTCATGCCGTGCAGTTCGCTTTTCTTCACATCGCAACCCATCCGGAATGCAGCTTCCGTCAACATATCCGAGGCACGGATGATCCCCTGACCACCGATCCCCGCAAACATTACATTGGTAACTTTTCCATTTTTCATTTTGCACCGCCTTTCTTGGCAAGTTTCTTCATTTCAAGGATGCACGGACGGCGCACAATAATCACGCTCACATCGTTGGATGCCAGGCGCGTCTTCACCAGTTCTGCGTATTTTTCGTTTTCCGTCACCGGATCGATCACATCAACGTTATCCACCCCCAGGGACTTGCAGAGGTCTTCCAGCACGATCCGGGGAGCGTCTTCCAGTTTCATATTTCTGCCGGTAGCGGCATGTTCCTGGAATCCGGTCATCGCCGTAGTGGAGTTATCCAGAATGAAGACAAGATGTCCGGTCGCGGGCCGGTTATAGACCATTTCCACGATCCCGGTGATGCCGCTGTGCATGAACGTACTGTCGCCGATCACGCTTACAACCCGGCGGGAGGTCTCTTCATCAAACGCACGACGCATCCCCAACGCCATACCGATGCTGGCGCCCATACAGAGGGAATAGTGCATGGCATTGAACGGCGGCAGGACACCCAGCGTATAGCAGCCGATATCTCCGGCAACAATGCAGTTCAGATCCCGGAGCAGCTCGAAAGTCTTCCGGTGAGGACAACCCGGGCAGAGTGCGGGCGGGCGACCGGGAGCGGCTGCGGCTTCCGGTTCGGAATCGTTGGCAAGGAGCTTTTTCACACGGGAAACGCTCAGTTCGCCGAATTCAAAGATCTCCGCTTTCGGCATCACATCCACACCGAGGAGGCGGATATTTTCTTCCAGGAAACGGGTCCCCTCTTCCACCACCACGACTTTCTTCACGGTTGCAGCAAAATCCTTGATCAATTTTGCGGGCAGAGGCCAAGTCATACCCAGCTTCAACACCTTTGCCTCCGGGGCGGCTTCCAGCGAGTGATAATATGCCACACCGGAAGTAATGATTCCCAGTTCCGCTTCTGCAGCACCGCCGATCCGGTTCAAACCTTCGCTGCCATCGTTCCAGACGGCAAGATCATTCATCTTCTGCACCAGACGGACATGTGCCGGTTTTGCGTTGGCGGGAACCATGACCCGTTCTTTCACATTGGGCGTGAAAGCGGGAACGGCAGGCTGTTCCGCCGCTTTCCAGCGGTTCACGATCCCGCGGGAATGGCAGACACGGGTGGTCATGCGCAGCAACACGGGCTGATGGAATTTTTCAGAGATCTCATAGGCACGGATCGTAAAGTCATAGGCTTCCTGACTGTCGGAGGGTTCCAGCATAGGCATCTGGGCAAACTTCGCATAGTTGCGGTTGTCCTGTTCGTTCTGACTGGATGCCATACCGGGATCATCGGCAGAGACCAGGATCATGCCACCAGTCACGCCGGTATAGGTGAGGGTAAAGAGCGGGTCCGCCGCCACGTTTACGCCCACATGCTTCATGGTCACGATACTTCTTGCTCCGGCAAGCGCAGTACCGGCGCCCACTTCAAGTGCGACTTTTTCATTGGGAGCCCATTCCGCATTGCCGCCGATAGCGGACAGCGTTTCAAGGATCTCGGTGGAGGGAGTGCCGGGATAACCGACACCCGTACGGACGGCGCAATCAAACGCCGCATGTGCCACGGCTTCATCGCCGCTGAGGATCAGTTTGTTTTCTGCCATATTCTTACCTGTTTTCCGGTTATGATTTATATTTAATAAACATAATGTAACATAACCGTTGCAATTTTCAATCAGAAAACACGGGGAATATCAGAAAAAATAATAAGATTTTTACGAAAAATCTGCCGATTTTCAGCGTTCGATCACAAAAACACAGTTGGAGCAGAACAGATTCGGCCAAACTTTTCCCAGAAACGGCAGAAAATCGCCCCTATTGGAAAGGGGGATCTCTTTGATAACACGGATTTTCAACTCCCTGAAAAGATTCCGCAAGTCCGCTATCGTGCCGGGATGAATCGTTTGATTGTTATACCACGGACGGGGCAGATTCCGGTTCACCGGCATATTTCCGAAAATCAGAGGAATCCGGTTGTTGATGTGACCAAAATTCATGAACGAAATAATACCGCATTTGCCGATTCGCAGCATCTCCTGCAAAAGCAGATCCGGGCGGTGCACCGACTGCAGAGTACGGGAAAGCAGCACAAAATCGTAGGTGTTATCTGCAAACTCACCAAGATCTGTGTCCAAATCGCCCTGAATGACCGGCACGCCGCGCTCAATGCACTGCATAAGTTTCTGCTGATCCAGTTCCACGCCGGTAACTTTCGCCTGTTTCTGCTCCTTGAGGACTTTCAGCAGTCTGCCGGAACCGCAACCAAGGTCAAGGATACGGGAGCCGGCAGGGATCATGTCCCGGATCGTCTGCAAGTCATGGCGTTCCAGCAGGAGTTCATCGGTATTGTTGTAATGTCGGGTACTCATTGTTCAGTCAGCTCCTTGTAGCGGTTGATCAGGAAGTTGCGGATCATGTCGCCCAGCGTTTCTGTTTCCAGCAGGAACGCATCGTGTCCGTAACTGGAAATGATGTTGCTGTATGTGACATCAGTGCCGTTCTGCAGCAGGGAGCGTACCAGCTTCCAGCTCTGATAGGGCGGAAACAGCCAGTCACTGGAGAACGAAACGACCAGAAAGGGGAATTTCGCCACAGAAAGAGCTTTTGTCAGATCGCCATCCGCCGCATCTGCGATATCAAAATAGTCGATCGCCCGTGTAATGTAGAGGTAGGAATTTGCGTCAAACCGTTCCACAAACCGGGACCCCTGATAGTTGAGATAGCTCTCCACCTGAAAATCCTTGGCAAAATCAAAGGAATATTCATCTGAATTCTGAAGCATACGCCCGAACTTGCGCTGCATGGATTCATCGCTGAGGTAGGTAATGTGTGCGATCATCCGGGCAATGGCGAGTCCGCGCTGGGGCTGCGTCACATAGTCTCCGTTGTAGAATGTGGGGTCTGTCATGATCGCTTCCCGTGCCACCCAGTTGAAGGAAATGGACTGCGTAGAAATCTGCGGAGAAGTGGCGATCGCCAGGATCGCATTGGTGCAATCCGGATAATCCACCGCCCATTTCAGAGCCAACATTCCGCCCATGGAGCCGCCGGCGACCGCCATCCATTTTCCGATACCGAGGTACTCCATCAGGCGTTTCTGGGCGCGGACCATATCCCCGATCGTAATCACGGGAAAATCAAGGTGATAGGGCTTTCCGGTATCCGGATTTACGCTGCCCGGCCCGGTAGAGCCGGAACAACCGCCGATAATGTTGCTGCACACGATAAAATAGCGATCCGTATCGAACGGTTTACCGGGTCCCACCATATCATCCCACCAACCGGGCTTCTTGTCTTCCGGTGTATATTTTCCGGCAAGATGAGCATCACCGGTCAGGGCATGTTCCACCAGAATGGCGTTATCTTTTGCGGGAGAGAGGGTGCCGTAGGTCTCATAGCGGATCACCACATTTTTCAGGCGTTTTCCGCAATCCAGCCGCAGGGCGGTCTCCTCGGTCTCCCCGAAGGTAAAATCATGCCAGGCAACGATCCCTGCGGATCCTTCGTTCTGTTTCTGCGTTGTCGTCATATTTTTCACCTCGAATTCTGATAGAAAAACGGCAGTACCCTGAGTGCAGGCACTGCCGCGGAAATCAACTTTACAAACTGAAATGAAAAAGGATCAGTTCATAGGCTTCAATCCAAAGTCCTGCCACTGAGTGCTTTCAAAGCACCGAGATATTTTTCTCTTGTCTTGGCAACGATATCGCACGGCAAAGCCGGAGCCGGAGGAGTCTTATCCCAATCCAGGCTTTCCAGATAGTCGCGGACGAACTGTTTATCCAAGCTCGGCGGGTTGGTACCGACCACATATTCATCCTTCGGCCAGAAACGGCTGGAATCGGGAGTCAGGACTTCGTCGATCAGCGTGATTTCGCCATCGACTTCGCCGAATTCGAACTTGGTATCCGCCAGCAGGATCCCGCATTTTTCTGCGTGATTCGCTGCATCCTTGTAGATCCGCAGAGAGAAATCCGCCAGATGCTGGGCTTTCTCTTCGCCGACAATCTTCTGTGCTTCTTCGAAGG
>JAGAPM010000097.1 GCA_017623265.1 Lentisphaeria bacterium
CCGGCAGGACCGCAGTGCGGTCCGCAGCCGGGCAGGCAGCCCCGCCGCCGCTGACGCCGTCAGCGGCGCTGGCGGAGCTGATGCCCGGCTTGTCTGCCGGTGATCCGGCAGACGCCGGAGCGCCTGCGGCGGTATCTGCTGCCTTCATCAAGCCGGGGCGTATTTCCTTTTTCAACTCTGCTTTTGCGGTATTTCTGGTGGCATTGATTGTCCGTTTTCTGTTTGCGTGGGGTGGTATTTCGGAGCCGGACTCTGCCCGTTTTTACCGTCCGGACTCTGCCGGTTATCTGGCACCGGCGCTTTCGCTGGCGGAGACGGGTGAATTCCGTGGACCGGATGGGGCTCTGACTGCCCACCGGACGCCCGGACTTCCGGCGTTTCTCGGGGTGCTGATGACATTCGGGGTTCGTCCGGCGTCGGAAGCGGACACGGTTTGGATCTCCATTTTTCTGTTGATCCTCGGGGCATTAGCTGTCTTTCCGGTCTATTGTGCCTGCCGGTATGTTTCTTCCCGGACGGGCAGTGCGCTGGCGGCGTTGCTGTTTGCGTTGAACCCGACGGCGATCGCCCATGCGCCCATGCTGCTTTCCGATACATTCTTTACGCTGATGACTGCCTTTGTGCTGTTCTTCTTTGTCTCATTTGCATTCGGGAGCAGGAAAGATCCTTTTTATTACTTTTCGGCGGTGACGATGGCGGCATTGGCGGCGCTGGTCCGACCGGTCAATCTGCTGTTTTTCCTGCCGCTGATCGTGGCGTTGTGCCTGACCGGTTCCATTCCCCGGAGACGCAAGTTGATCTTTTCGGTTGTGACCTGTCTGATCTTTTTTGCGGTCCTTTTCCCCTGGATCGCACGGAATCATGCTATCGGTTCCGGCTGGCGGCTGGATGCCGGAAGTGCTGTCACTATGATGCACAATGCCTCTGCGCTGGAAAGTGTTGTGACCGGGATCAATGGTGCGGAACTGCGGCGCCGGTATGAAGAATCCTTCCGTCTTGAATTTGATTCCGATCCCTTCCGGTATCGCACTGCCGGGGCGCAGATGGATCATATTGAACGCGAGATGGCATCGAAGATCCTGTCGCATCCGTTCCTCTATGGCTGCCTTTCGCTCCGTCCGTGGGTATTTCTGCCGGATGTCCCGACACTGCTGGAAAATCAGGGCATCACCCGGACGGAACGGGGAACGTTCGATGTGCTGAACCGGAAAGGGATCTTTGCTGCTGTTCAGCACTATTTTGACGGCAACAGCGGTGCTTTGGCTGCCACGATCCCGCTGCTGCTGGTCGTGCTGTTGCTTTATCTTGCTGCCGCCGCAGGCTGGATCATGACAATTTACAAAAAACAATGGCTGACAGCCTTTCTGCTGATCGGGTTCGGTCTGTACTATACATTGATGACCGGCCCGGTGCAGATGCCCCGCTATCAGCTTCCTGCTCTGCCGGTCTTCTGTTTCTTTGCTGCGATCGCCATCCAACACTTTTTCAACAGCCGGGAGAAAGTATGAACCGCGGACTGCTGCTTGCATTGGGCTTGATTTTTCTGTTTCATCTTTCTGCCGGTCTTTATCTCGTTTATCAGAAACCGGATCTGTTTTTTCAGAACGATGCGGAAGAATATTATGAACTGGGCAAAAATCTGGGGGAACGGGGTGCGTTTGTGATCGAAAAACAGCGTTATTATGAGCCGCGCCGTTCAAAGATCATTCCGGAAGCATACCGGACTCAAATCTTTTCCGTGGCTCACGGTGCGCTGGTATTCTGCCGGATCCCCGCACCGGCTGCGGCGGCATTGCTCCTTGCGCTGATCTCGGTTGTCTCCGGCTGGCTGATGTATGCGATCGCACACCGTCTGACCGGTGGCTCGGTGCCTGCTTCATACCTTGCCATGATCCTGTATCAACTGCATCCATTGCTGGGATTGTATTCGGTCCAGTTCGGTTCGGAGGCAATGTTTACGGCGGGATTGCTCTGGTTTTACTATACCCTGATCTCATACCGCGGTTGGAAGCAGATCATTCTTGCTGCCGTTGCCGGGGCCGTTACCACCCTGATCCGCCCGACAGCGCTGGTTTTTCTGCCGGCGGGAGTGTGTCTGATCTTTTTCCTTGCCCGGTCTTTTCATTACCGGATCTGGCTGAAAGCGGGCGTTTATGCGGCGCTGTTTTTCCTGATCCTTGCTCCTGCCGGGATCCGTAGTCTGGTTCAGTCCGGCTCTTTTTCGCTGACCGGATATCTTGGCGGGTACAACATGTATGTGGGAAACAACCGGCACAATCTGGCGGCATATACAGCAGATAACGGACATGATTTTCTTCATCATCAGACGCTTGGCTGGAACGAGGCAATTGCACTGGTACAGGCTTTGCCCATAGATACGACTCCCGCCGAAGCGGACCGGTACATGATGGACCGGGCGAAACAGGAGATGGCGGAAATGGGCATTTGCAATATGGTCCGGCTGTTTGCCGGAAAAGCATGGCATTTTCTGCGGCCTTATCCGCTGCCGGATATCCACGGCGCTTTCAAATTTTGGGTGATGACTCTGCTGGAATCGTTGCTGTTTCTTGCGGGGATCGTTGGTGCATTTTTCCTCTGGCGGAAAGAAAAGACCGCTTTCTGGGCTGCCATGATGATCATCGGTTCCGGGTTTGCCGGACACACGCTGGTCCATGTTTATATGCGGCACCGGGTACCATTCCTGATTCCGTTTCTGATCCTGTTTTCAGCGGTTCTCTTTCAGAAGTTTCTTGCGTACCTTTCTGCACGCAAAGAGCATCACAAGATATTGGAAAGCGATCCTTGCTGATGTCTTGCTTTCCCCCGCATGACGCAGGGCAAAACGGATCGGTGTCTCCCGGATCTGCAGATCTTTGTTCAATGCCGTGGCAATGGATGCCATTTCCAGCATGATCTTGAATCCGCCCTGATTGAGATAGGGCAGAGTCGAGAGGAAAATTTCTTTTCTGACCGCAAAAAATCCGGACATGGGATCGTGCAGTTTTGTTCCGAGAAAGATCTTTGCCAAAAGGGCGGAAGCTCTGCTGACAAACAGCCGGAAAGCAGACCAGCGCTCCTGAAAACCGCCGCCCGGAACAAAACGGGAGCCTACTGCAAAACCGCTGGCAAGAGCATCCTGAATGACTGCCGGAAGATCTTCCGGACGGTGTTGACCATCCGCATCCATACAGATCAGCAGGTCACCCTTCGCCCGTTCAAAACCGTAAACCACGCTGGCAGAGAGTCCCCGGGGCCCTTCGTGCAGCAGCACATTGGTTTCGGGATCGGCTTTTTTTGCGGCTTCTGCTGTGCCGTCCGGCGAGTGGTCATCGCAGACAATGATTTCCAGATCGGGGATATTCAGCGCACGGATCGCGGAGATCGTTTTACCGATATTTTCCGCTTCGTTGTAGGTGGGAAAAACAAGAGAGATCATTGGTTCAGGAGCTTTCCGGTTGAGAATGCAACTTTTTTCAGCGCCTGGATCCGGTTCAGCGCAGCGATCTTGAATAAGGCTGTCATGATCACGAAAAGCACCGTTACCGGCCCCGTTGCTTTGTTGGCGTATTCCGGCAGAAAGACCTGGAGACATGCCAGCGATGCAGCGTAGAGCAGGGAGAGAGTGGTGGCAAACCGTGCAAGCCGGAATTCGAAGGAGCTGTCTTCGTTATCGGCGAGGCGTTTTTCATAGAGATCGGGATCGGCGCCTTTATCTTTCAGCTGCAGCAGCAGTTTGCGGTTGAGACTCCGGTAGCAGAAGATCAGGTTTGCCGTATGACGCAGTTCGATCGTGACCACGAAAGCGTATACGATCAGCAGCACCGCAATGATCATACCGAAGGTTGCAGAAATAGGCATGACCATTGTCAGCATGGCAAACAC
>JAGAPM010000098.1 GCA_017623265.1 Lentisphaeria bacterium
AGGAACAGATTGACAAAATCAAGATAGAGCGTCAACGCCCCCAGGATCACAAATTTGCTCAGCGTAACGCTGTCCGGTCCGGTGATACCGCCAATCTGACGGAGTTTCTGGGTATCCCATGCAGTCAGCCCGATAAACACGAATACACCGATGTAAGTAATGATCATTTCCAGCCCCTCGCTCTTTGTGAAGAAGTTGATCAGGGAAGCGATAATGATCCCGAACAGCCCCATCATGCAAAGTCCGCCGAGACCGCTCAGGTCCATGCGGGTGACATAGCCGAAAATGCTGGTCACCAGAAACGTTCCGGCACAGGCAAAAAATGCGGTGGCGATACTTCCGGCGGTATAGGCAAGGAAAATCGGAGCAAGCGTCACGCCATTGAGTGCGGCATAGAGCAGGAACAGACCGGACGCCAGCCCGGCAGACATCTTGTTGATCCCCGCAGAGATCCAGATCACCAGCCCGAATTCCAGCAGGATCAGCACCAGCATTGCAGTCGGACTCCACAGGATCGATCCGCCGGTCAGTTCTCCGGCAAGATTTACATGAGGACGGTTCGCCATCATGTACTCGTAAACACCGTATGCGATCCCGCCGGTCAGGGCGAGCCCGACCGCCATCCAGTTATAGATGCGGTTCATAAAGCTGCGGGCAGCGATCACATCACCATCCCGCACGATTCTTGCTTCGGCTTCCAGTTCCGCCTCACGGGCACTTGCACGATAATCAAAATTTCTGTCTCTCATTTTGCATCCTCCTTGTTTTTTTGATCAAATGAGTGAAATACGTGTTCCGAGAGTATGGCTGGCACCCGGTGCCAGCGTACGGGCATCGTCACCGGCGTTGGCGGCTTCGATGCAAAGCATACCGGGGTATTCATCATCGCCGAAATCCGGCATGGCGGCGGCTTTGGCAATCCACGGATTCCAGACCACGGCGGAGTCCGAACCAAAGCGTTCCACCCGGATCTGCCGTTCCAGACCGGGATCATCGATCACGGCAATGCGACTGCCGGCATAGTAGATCCGGTCTGTTTCCCGATCAAAAGTGATCGCGCCGGACTGCTTTTCCGTGACTTTCGCCAGCGAGCAGAAGTAATCGCAATCTTCAAAGCCGAGGATCCGGATCTTGCTGATGTCGGAAATATTGAAGTAAGTATGAAGCGCTTCGGTCAGCTTCACCGGTTCGCCGCTTTCGTTGACCGTGGTCAGGTTCAGCGTCAGAGCGCGCCCGATATTGATCACCATTTTTGCCGCCAGACCGTTCTTTTCCAGCGTCATGGTCAGCGTCACACTGCCATCGGCTTCATCCCGGGGAGCTGCCATGTCCCACATGCTGATCCGCGCCAAGCCATGCGCCGGAGCTGCTGCAGAACCGAACCAGGGCCAGCAGACCGGGATGCCGCCGCGGATGGCTTTCCCTTCCACAAAATTGGACTTGCCGGAAACCCACAGCAGGTCGTCCCCGCCAACCGTATAGGAAAGAACGTGGGCGCCGTACGGGGACACCACGGCAGTTGCATCTTCCGTTTCGATCCGGAATGCGGGAATGCCTTCGATATTGATTTTTTCGATATTCGCTTTCATCTGATGAACTCCTTATGCTGTATGTCGTTATGCTTGTTTATTTTTACCCCGTTCCCGTTGATCGAAGAACGAAGGTTTTGCATATTCCGAGTACGCCGGATAGCGGGAACGATCCTCTCCCGGCGGTATGTGCTGGAACCGGCGGTATGCCCAGAGATACTGTTCCGGCCACTTCCGGACAATCTCTTCCACTGCCGAGATCATTCGCTGGGTCAGACTTTCTTCCGTATCGTCATCCTGCGGTTCAATATAGACAGTTGTCATGCCGAACCGTTTGCCGGTCCGGTACTCTGTACCGAGAACAATGGGCAGTTTATCCCGCAATGCGATCCGGGCAGGCAGGGATGTGACCGGCACTTTCAAGCCGAAGAAATCCACAAAGATCCCTCCATCCCGCACCCGGGTGTTCTGGTCCATAAGGATCCCGATGCTTCTGCCGTCCTTCACCGCTTTCATCACGGCACGGGCTGCGCCTTTGGAAAAGATGATCTCCACGCCCTTGACACTGCGCCCGGTAACCAGCAGTTTGCCCAGATAGGGATTCTGAGGCGACCGCATGATGGTGGAGATGGTAAAGCCCAACCCGATGGCAAGCATCTGCCCGCCGAACTCCCAGTTGCCGTGATGGGGCGAGATAAAGATCACCGGCTTCCCCGCTTTCCGGCAGCGTTCAAAGTTTTCCAGTGTCTGCTCCTCAATGTCAACCAGCGACGGCAGGTCTGCATTCCGTTTCCGGATCCAGAAAAATTCGCAGGAAACTGCGATCATGTGGGCAAGACTTTCCCGTACGATCCGCCGGACTTCCTTCTTTGACTTTTCCGGAAATGCCGCCTGTACGTTCTGCGTGGCGATCTTTCCCACCGGGAACAGACAGATCAGCGGCGCCCAGAAACGCCCGATCCCCATGTACCAGGTTCGGGGGATGAAGGCGATCACCGTACCGTAAAACTGTACCAGCAGATAAATAACATAATCTCTGAACTTTTTCATAATAACTTTCTTTCCGATCATTTGCTTTCATTCACAGAGGAATACACCTGCAGTTTCTTCCGTTCCGCCTGAAGCCGCCTGCGTTCCCGTTTCAAACGGGTCTTGTAATATTCATACAGCGCGTATTGACTGCGGGTCTTTTCGTACTTTTCCGTGCTGCCGTCACTGGTGCAGCTGTACGAGTTTGCTCCGTTCAGCACCCTGCCCCTGCGTTTATCGTTTAATGCGGTCTGGACGATCATATCCAGTTCCGCCCGCAGCTCTTTCTGCTCCACGGGGAACAGCAGTTCGATCCGCCGTTTCAGATTCCGGGGCATCAGGTCCGAGCTGCCCATGAAATATTCCGGAGAACCATTGTTTCGGAAGATGTAGATCCGGGAATGTTCCAGGAACCGGTCCAGGATCCCCACGACCCGGATATTTTTCCCGACTTTTTCCGGCAGGGCATAGGGATGGAGCCCGCAGATACCGCGCACGATCAGATCGATCTTCACATGCCGTTCCGCCGCTGCATAAAGATGCTCGATCACTTCGTAGTCGATGACCGCATTCACCTTGATCGTGATATGCCCCGGATTCTGACGGCTGGAAAGCATGGCTTCCCGGTCGATCAGGTAGATGATGCGGTTTTTCAGTTCAAAGGGGGCGACAATGAGCTTATGCCAGTGAGGCGGATCGGAGAATCCGGTAATGACATTGAAAAGTCCGGCAACATCGGATGCCAACAGGGGATCATCGCTGAAATAGCCCAGGTCCGTGTACTGCCGTGCCGTCTTATCGTTGTAATTTCCGGTGCTGAGATGCACATAACGGCGGATCCCGGTCTCCTCCCGGCGCACGATCAGCAGCGCCTTACAATGGACTTTCAATCCGGCAATGCCATACACCACATGAGCGCCCGCCTCCGCCAGTTCACGAGCGCGGCGGATATTGTTTTCTTCATCAAACCGGGCTTTGATCTCAAACAGAACCGAGACCTGCTTTCCGTTCCGGGCGGCTTTCACCAGTGCATTCACAATGGGCGAGTTGCCGCTGACCCGGTACAAAGTCTGCTTGATCGCCAGTACATCCGGATCCTCCGCCGCTTCTTCCAGCAGACGCACCACCGGATCGAAGGATTCGTAGGGATGATGGATCATCAACGAGCCGCGGCGCCGGATATTTTCGATCATGCTCAAATTGGGATCGATCCGCAGAGGCGGAAGGGGCGGCATGGGATCATCGGTCAGTTCCGGCACCTGCAAAGCTGCCAGTTCCCAGAGATTTTTCAGGTTCAGCGGGCCGTCGATGGAATAAGTCTGTTCTTCCGTGGCACCCAGTTTTTTCTGCAGGAATGTCCGGGTCTTCGCAGTGGCGGACTCCGCCACTTCCAGCCGGACCACGATCCGCTTCGCCTTGCGCTGAAGCGTGATCTGCATTTCCGAAAGCAGGTCGTCAATGGACTCTTCATCAATGGAGAAGTCCATATCCCGGGAGATACGGAATGCAGAACACTCCAAAATCTCACAACCGAGAAACAACGAGGCAAGGTTGTTGGCGATCAGTTCTTCCGCCGGAACAAAAGTAAGCGAGCCATCCTCCTGATCCGATTCCACCGGAATGAAACGGGGGACAACAGAAGGCACTTCCACGATCGCAAACGATTCACTGCGTTTTCCGGTCTTGCGGTTTTTCCGGTTCAGATTCAGACGGACCAGCAATTCCAGCCCCAGGTTCGGAACCAGCGGAAACGGATGGGACGGATCCACCCCGACGGGCGTCAGCACCGGCAGGATCTCCCGTTCAAAGAGCAAATGCGCCGCCGTCTGCTGCGGTCCGCTCAAATCATCATAAGATGCGATCCGGATCCCGTTTTCCGCCAGTTCCGGCAGGATATCATCCCGATAATAGGCGTACTGTTTTTCCACAAGTTCCCGGATCCGTTCATCCAGTTCTTCCAACAGTTCGCCGGGGGTATAAGTACCATCATTGCCCACCAGATTTTCCTGATCGGCTTCTTTCCGCATGATCGCTGCCATGCGCACCATAAAAAACTCGTCCAGATTGCTGCTGAAGATAGCAAGAAACTTCAACCGCTCCAACAGAGGATTTCCGCGGTCGGTCGCCTCATCCAATACACGGCGGTTGAATTCCAGCCAGCTGATGTCACGGTTGATAAAATATTTGTTGTTCATGCCGTTTCCCGTTCCTGTTTGCTTTTGTTTCTGCACAATATACTCTTTCCTGAAAGGAAAAGCAAGCCGCTTTTTTGTTTTTTCAGTTGCAAAAAACTCCTTTTCGGGGTATATTAAGCCGGAAGAAACAAAAATCAATCAAATACAGGGGCTTTTCCGCCGATGAAACAGACTGCCGCACTTTCCGATGCTCTGGCAAAGCGCATCCTTATCCTGGATGGCGCCATGGGAACCATGCTTCAATCCTTCCACTTTACCGAATCAGATTTCCGGGGAACGGTCTTCGCAGATCACCCCTGCAACCTGACGGGCGATAACGATGTTCTCAACCTGACACAACCCGGAGCGGTCCTTTCCGTCCACACAAAATATCTGGAGGCAGGAGCGGACATCATCGAGACCAACACCTTCAACGCCAACCGTTTCTCACAGGCAGAGTACGGACTGGCAGACAAAGTTTACGAGCTGAACCGTGCCGGTGCAGCCATTGCCCGCAGTGCCGCCGATTCTTTCACGGAACTCACTCCCGGAAAGCCCCGGTTCGTTGCCGGGTCCATCGGCCCCACCGGCAAGACCCTTTCCATGTCCCCTTCCGTAGCAGATCCCGCCTTCCGGGAACTGACTTTTTTCGAGCTGGCTGACGCATACCACGAAGCTGCCGCCGGATTGCTGGACGGGGGCGCCGACATTCTGCTCATCGAAACGATTTTCGATACGCTCAACGCCAAGGCCGCCATCTACGCCATCTCCAAACTCAAAGAGGAACGGGGCGGCAAACCGATCCCTGTCATGATCTCCGGCACCCTCTCCGACGCTTCCGGCAGACTCCTCGCCGGGCAGAATGTAGAGGCGTTTCTCATCTCGGTGATGCACACGCCGGATCTCCTTTCCATCGGGTTCAACTGTGCGTTGGGCGCAACAGAGATGAAGCCCTATATTGCCGAACTCGCCCGCAAAGCCCCCTGCCGGATCTCCGCCCACCCCCACGCCGGTCTGCCGGATGAACTGGGCCGCTACAAGCAGACACCGCAGGAAATGGGTGCGATCCTCCGGTCTTTTGCGGATGAAGGACTGCTCAATATCGCGGGGGGCTGCTGCGGCACAAACCCGGATCACATCCGTGCCATTGCTCAAGCATTGGAAGGAGCAACACCCCGAACGCTGAAAGCCCTTCCGCCGGCTCTGCGTCTCGCCGGACTGGATCCCCTCGTTTCCAATCCGGAGCTGCCCTTCCTCAATGTGGGGGAACGGACAAATGTGGCAGGCTCCCGCAAATTCCTGCGTCTCATCAAGGAAGGCAACATGGAAGAAGCCCTGCGCATCGCCCGGAATCAGGTCGAAAACGGCGCAACAGTCATCGACATCAATATGGATGACGCCATGCTGGATGCGGCGGCGGAACTTTCCCGTTTCCTGCTCCGTCTGGCGGGGGAACCGGATATCGCCCGGGTCCCGGTCATGATCGACTCCTCCAACTTTGAGGCGATCCGCGCCGGGCTTGCCTGCGCACAGGGAAAAAGCATTGTCAACTCCATCAGCCTCAAAGAGGGGGAAGAGATCTTTCTCGAACACGCGAAAGAAGCCCGCCGTTTCGGCGCAGCTCTGCTGTGTATGGCATTTGATGAACATGGTCAGGCGGACACCCTCGAACGCAGAGTCGAAGTCTGCCGCCGGATGTACCGTCTGCTCACGGAACAGGCAAATATTCCGGCAAGCGATATTATCTTCGATGTGAACGTGTTTGCCGTCGCCACCGGTCTACCGGAACATGACTCCTACGGAAAAGACTTCATTGAAGCGGTCCGGATCCTGAAAAACGAGATGCCGGATGTCCATTTTTCCGGCGGGATCAGCAATGTTTCCTTCTCCTTCCGGGGCAATGAACCGGTCCGCGCCGCCCTGCACTCCGTGTTTCTCTGCCATGCCATCCGGGCGGGGCTGGATATGGGGATCGTGAATCCTGCCCAGCTGGAACAGTATGAAGAACTGGATCCTGTCCTCCGCTCGGCGGCGGAAGCCGTGATCCTCAACACTTCACCGGACGCCGGAACAAAGCTGCTGGAAATCGCCTCCGGGTTCGCCGGACAGGAGAAAAAAGATGCCTCCGGTGTCCCCGAATGGCGCTCAAAAAGTCTGGAAGAACGGATCGCTTACGCCCTCATCCACGGGGACGATGCGTTTTTGGCAGATGACATGGCGGAAGCGCTGAATGTCTATCCCGACCCGGTCCGGATCATCGAAGGTCCGCTCATGGACGGTATGAATGAAGTGGGCGTCCGCTTCGGTGCCGGAAAAATGTTCCTGCCCCAGGTAGTCAAGACTGCCCGGGTGATGAAAAATGCCGTCTCCCACCTGATGCCTGCGATCCAGTCGAAGCGGTCGGATGCCGTCCGCAAGCCCGTGGTGGTGCTGGCAACCGTCAAGGGGGACGTGCATGACATCGGCAAAAATATTGTGGGCGTGGTCCTGCAATGCAACAATTTTGAGGTCATCGATCTGGGGGTGATGGTTCCCCCGGAAACGATCGTTCAGACCGCGCTGGAAAAACAGGCGGACATCATCGCGCTCAGCGGCTTGATCACGCCTTCCCTGGAGGAAATGGGAATCGTTGCCGATGAACTGGAAAAACGCAAACTTTCCATCCCCCTCATGGTGGGCGGTGCCGCCGCATCCCGCACCCATACTGCATTGAAACTGCAGCCCCGGTACCCCGGCGGGATCGTGGTCTACACCACCGATGCCTCCCAGTGCGCGCCGGTGGCAATGATCCTTGCCGATCCGGTCAAGCGCGGACCGTATATCGAACAGCTGAAAAAAGAATACGCCGCACTGCAGCAGCCGGAACAGAAAACAGATGATCTGTTGAGTCTGACCGATGCCACTGCCGCCGCCGGATGCAAAATAACACCGA
>JAGAPM010000099.1 GCA_017623265.1 Lentisphaeria bacterium
CGATAAGAGCGATCACTCCCGCTTCTTCCGTATAAGTCAGACCGCCCGGCAGTAGTTCGCAGACGCAGTTTGAGGTCATGATGTACGATTCAAACGACCCCACGCTGACCACCGGCACCGAAGCTTTGATCCGCTCGTCCAATGCGGTCAGCCACATGGTCTGATTGCCGCCTCCGCTGGCTCCGGTGGCGCCGATCCGTTCCGGATCAACAAAGGGCAGGGAGCAGAGCAGATCCACACCCCGCATGTTGTCCACAATTTGGATTCCCATAAGAGTTTCCCCGATATTCAACAGCGAAAGACCGAGGCTGAAGCCGTGATAATCCCATGTCCCGTGTTCAATACTCCGTTCTCCCGCCCCGAATACATCCGGAGAAATGCAAACATACCCCATCTTGGCGAGGGCGTGTCCCCGCTCCTGGACCCGTCCGGCAAGATGTCCATCCTGATGATGACCATGCATATTGATAACGCCGGGGAAGGGACCTTCGCCATCCGGCACATACAGGTTGGCGGTTACATAAAAATCTTTCCGGCTCTGATAACAGATCTTATGGATGGTATAGCCGTCCCGCCGAACGATCCCGGTCGTCCGGACATCCAGATCCAGTTCATGGTCGATCGTGACGCCGAGAGATTTCCAGATCTTTTTGCGCAGTTCCGCCGGATCCCATTCCGCGAGATCCTGCGGCAGTTCATGCAGACGGGAATATTCCGCCGCCAGCAGTTCCAGTTTTTTCCCTTCGTGACTGTTGAACCCCTCGCTCCACACATTCGGTATTTTCATGCAGTTGTCCTTCTTCCGTATTGCATTTTTTATCAAGATAGCATTTCTTTAATTGAATACAAGTCCATTCTGATTTTTTTTCGACAAAAAGAAAGCGGGGAAATCCTTTTCAAGGGCTTCCCCGCAGTTCGCATTCGAAACATCTCTGTTTCTTCATCGTTATTGTACATCATACAGTCATCGTTTCTCCTTTCTCAGCGGCGTCCGCCTTTGCCTTTCTTGTTGTCATGCTTCGGGGCAGGGGCTTTGCCTCTGTTATCGTGCCGCTGCGGTGCAGGCTTCACATGCTTCTGCGGCGGTGCGGGGCGGAAGAAGTCCCGACGGGGTGCCGGTTTGTGAACCACGACCGGTCTCGGCGGTGCGGGCTGATGAACGATCACCGGGGCGGGCTGAACGTATGCCGGGGGCGGTGCAATGACCGGTGCCGGATTGTTTGCCACCACAATGTCCGGACCATCCAGCAGATCCACGATCGCCCTTACGATCTGCACTGCTGTGTTGCCGCCGTCATGATGCCGGTGATGATCTTTGGCATTTGCCGTTGCGGTTCCTGCCACTGCGAATACTGCCACTGCTGCCAGGCAGCCGATCCATTTTGCTTTCTTTGTGTTCGTCATAATCCGATCTCCTTGATTGAAGGTTTTTGTTTTCCGGATCGCCTCTTGCGGTCCTTTCATAAACAATAACGCTTCGGAAATCAAATTATTGTATAACCAAACAAATATTTTGCGTTTTTTTTGATTTGAGCACAAAAAAAGACTGTTGCATGCCTTCCGATAGGCTGCAACAGTCCTTTGTGGTAATATTATTTTGCAAGAAGTGCGGCCTCTGCAATGAGGGAATCGATCATGTCCCAGTTGTCAGCATCCAGATCTTCCGCTTTGCCCAGCCAGGTTCCGCCGACTGCTGCAACTTCCTTGATCGCCAGGTAGTCTGCCGCATTCTTGCTGGTCACGCCGCCGGTAGGCATAAAACGCAGTCCCAGATGTTTGTAGGGCCCAGCCACCGCTTTGAGCATAGTGACGCCGCCGGCTGCTTCCGCCGGGAAGAACTTGAGGAAACGGCAGCCCAGTTCGCATGCCTGTTCGATTTCAGAAGGCGTACAGACGCCGGGGGCAAAGGGGTGTCCGCCCTCGATTGCTGCCTTGACCACTCTTGGGTTGAAGCCGGGAGCGACTGCAAAACGGGCTCCGGAATCAAAAGCGCGCTTCAGGTCAGCCACATTCAGGATCGTGCCTGCACCAACATAAAGTTCAGGGAAATTTTTGGAAATACTGGTGATGATGGATGCTGCTTCTTTCGTGCGGAACGTGATCTCTGCTGCGCCAAGCCCACGCTTCATCAGCAGTTCACAGAGCTTCAGCGCTTTGGTTTCGGATGTGAGGACGAGGACGGGAATAATACGGATGGATGCCAGACGGTCTGCCGCTTCCTGACATCTTTCAACAAAATCCTGATTCATGAGAAATCTCCAGTGGTTGTTAACAAGATATAAGGTTAAAATACAGCTCTGTTCGGATTTTGCAAGAAGGAAGAAAAATTTTTTTGAAAAAAATCAGCCGAGGATCAATGTCTTGACCGCCAGCGCGATCAGAACCAATCCGCCAACGATTTCACATTTGCTGCCCAGCAGCTTGCCGGAGAACCGTCCGCCGAAACATCCGCCCAGCGAGATCAGAAAGGTTGTAATGCCGATGAGTGTGACTTCCGGGATAATGTGGACCTCACCCAGACAGGCAAAGGAGATCCCTACCAGAAATGCATCAATACTGGTCGCAACAGCAAGCAGCAGCAATGCTTTGATACCGAAGGCGATTTTTTCCTCTTTGCCGCTGTCCCAGATCATCTTTCCGCCGATCCCCGCAAGAAGCAACGCTGCAATATACTTCCCGTATGTACGGATCACGCAGCCGAAAAGATTGCCGCCGAACCATCCGGCAAGAGGCATCAGCGCCTGAAACAGACCGAACATACCGGCAGTCAGCAGGATCCGCTTCCAGGTGAAGTTCCTGCCATCAGCAGCGCTCAACGCCACAGAAACAGCCAGCGCATCCATGGAAAGACTTACGCCGATGAGAAAAATTTCAGTCCAATGGGCAGGTGTCATGTGCGGATTATCCTTTGTTCAATGTTTCTTCCTTATATAATATAGCATGGTATGGTGGATTTTCAAGAGGAAGCGCCCGGGGCGGCGCAGCCGGACTGGCATCGCCAGTCCGGCACTGCGCATTTTCAGCGGCGCGGATCACTCCGCCGCTGAAAAAATGCGCACAAAAAAATATGCCGGCTGTAAAAGCCGGCATATTTTTTGCGCCGCCCCGGGCGTGGGGCATGTGCCAGGTCGTATTGTTTTTTTCTTTCCGCTTATTTCTTTTTTGCGGAAGCCTTTTTTGCAGCGGGCTTTTTGACGGCTGCCTTTTTGGGGGCGGCTTTCTTCTGACCGTTTGCAAAATATTTCAGCACTTCCTTATCCACGGGCGGGATATCGAATGCTTCATTTTTATTGCGGATGGACTTAGTGCCCAGCACGCCGGTTGCCACGGAGTTGCGGGCGGCGATGGGGGAGTTGCTGGGGATCGTACCTTCGCCCTTGGCGAACTTGATGAATGCCTTGACGATTTCCGGGTCGGCGCCACCGTGACCGCCGGCAACGGGCTGCATTCTGTAAACGATATCAGGATCGCCAAACTTCCAGTAGCGGTTGGTGAAGACGCCGATATGGGATTCATCGAGGTTTTCGATTCTTCCTTTGTCGCCGATAGATCGGAAGAGCAC
>JAGAPM010000100.1 GCA_017623265.1 Lentisphaeria bacterium
AAAACAGTGGGCTTTGACCATACATTCAATGCTGTCGGCGATCAATTCCCGGGATGCAAGGGAATAGTGCATGCCGTCATGCCCCATTGCCAATCCATCGCAGACCGCGATGGTATTGAACTCCATGGGTGTTCCGCCAGCGGCAAGCACGCCATCCTTGACTGCCCGGGCGATCTGCTGCAGATGTGCATGACCGGGGACGACTTCGTTAAAACTGTTGACCACGCCGACCAGCGGGCGTCTCATCTGCTCCGGGGTGTACCCCAGCGCGCCGAGCAAAGCACGCTGGGGGGCGGCGGATACTCCTGTTGTCAGTTTTTCGCTGTTCATTATTTGTTCCAATTCATTTTCGCCCGGAGTTCAGCTCCGACGGTTTCCAGCTGGTGTGCTTTGGCGGCTTCACGCTGTTTGGTGAAAAGGGGTCTGCCATCGGCGTTTTCTTTCAACCATTTGCGTGCGAATGTGCCGTCCTGGATCTCGGCAAGCACCTTCTTCATCTCGGCTTTGGTGGCATCGGTGATGAGACGGTGTCCGGTATTATAGTCACCGTATTCGGCAGTATCGCTGATGCTGTAGCGCATAAAGGAGAACCCGCCTTTGACAACGAGATCGATGATGAGTTTCATCTCATGGATACATTCAAAATAGGCGCTTTCCGGCTTGTATCCTGCTTCCACAAGTGTTTCAAAACCAGCCTGCATCAATGCGGTAACGCCGCCGCACAGAACAGCCTGTTCACCGAAAAGGTCGGTTTCCGTTTCTTCTTTGAATGTCGTTTCCAGTATCCCGGCACGACCGGCGCCAAGTCCGCACGCATAAGCAAGAGCCAGATCCATGGCGTTACCGGAAGCATCCTGCTGAACCGCCACCAGGCAGGGGACGCCTTTGCCTTCCACGAACTGACTGCGCACGGTGTGTCCGGGACCTTTGGGGGCGATCATGACCACGTTGACAAACTCCGGCGGCACGATCTCTTTGAAGTGAACATTGAAGCCGTGGGCGAAACTCAAGGTCATGCCCGGGCGAAGATTGTCTTTCACGCCGTTTTCGTAGATGGAACGCATTTTCTCATCGTTGACCAGCATCATGACCCAGTCGGCTTTTTTGACGGCATCGGGGGTATTGAGGACTTCAAATCCATCTGCTTTTGCAACAGCGGCGCTCTTGGAGTTCTCATAAAGTCCGACCACCACATTCACGCCGCTGTCCCGCAGGTTTTGTGCGTGGGCATGGCCCTGACTGCCATAACCGATCACGGCGACAGTCAGATTTTTGAGGAGTTCGGGGTTGCAGTCTTCGTTGTAGTACATCTTGCTCATTTTCTTTTTTCCTTTCGATTTTGAGCGTTATTTGGATAGAGTGAGTTATTATTGTCCGGAGTTGCTCAGGAGAGCAACGCTTTTTACATCAAAAAGTTTCCGCAGTTGCCGTGCCATTTGACACTGAATTGCGGTATCGCCCCGGGAGACGATACGCATAACGGAAAGGGCGGGATCGCCGGTCTCATGAACCGTAAGGCTGTCAATGTTATACTTCCGCTTTGCATACAGTCCGGTGATCCGGTTCAGGACCCCGCAATGGTTTGCAACGTGCAGTTCCACGATAAAACGTTCCATTTTTATTTCTCCTTTGTTGTGATCAGATCTTTTACACTTCCGCCCGGTGGGATCATGGGCAGCACAAATTCATCCATATCCAGCTGACAATCCAATACGGTGGGACGATCCTCCGCCAGATTCTGCAGGGCGGCATGAAGTCCGGCAGGATCCGTTATTCTCTTTCCGTCCGCACCGAACGCCTGCGCCAGAGCGGGAAAATCTGTTTTCCGGTTCAATGTTGTGGAAGAATAATGCTTCTCATAAAACATAGTCTGCCACTGGCGCACCATTCCGAGGACGCCATTGTTGAAGATCACGATCAGCAGGGGCAGATTTTGAGAAACTGCTGTAGCCAACTCCTGCAAACACATTCCGAACGAGCCGTCTCCGGTAAAAAGCACGGTCCGTTTCCGGTCATTTGCGATACAGCCGCCGATTGCCGCGCCGAGCCCGAAGCCCATCGTCCCCAATCCGCCTGAGGAAAGGAGAGTCCGCGGCTTCCGGAACGGGAAATATTGCATGGTCCACATCTGATGCTGTCCCACATCGGTAGCGACGACCGTATCATCCGTGCAATAAGCGGCAACCGTTTCCAGCAGGGTTTGCGGCGTCAGAGTTCGCTCCGCAGGCAGGACATCCAGTTTTTTGGCATTGCGGACCGTTTCTTCCCAATCCGGTCGTGGCTGATCCGGCAGGGCTGCAAGCAATTTTTTCAAAACATCCTTCACATCGCCGCACAACTCGATGTCGGCAGCGGCATTCTTGCTGATCTCTGCGTTATCAATGTCCACATGGATGATCTTTTTTCCGTTCCGGTAGCGGGCGACATTGCCGGTGGCACGGTCCGAAAACCGGACGCCCAGCGCCAGGATCAGATCGCACTCTTCCTGAATACGGGCGGAACTGCAGGACCCGTGCATACCGCACATGCCGAGATTCCGTTTATGGTCCCGCGGCAGAGCAGTCAACCCCATCATACTGAACGCCACAGGCGCAGAAAGACGGTCTGCCAGAAGCGCCAGTTCCTCACTTGCACCGGAAGCGACGACCCCGCCGCCCGCATAGATCATGGGGCGTTCCGCTTCATTCAGAGCGGCAAGAGCATCCGTCAGATCCAGTTCCGGCAGCGGCTTGAAAAACAGATCCTGCGAAAAAAATTCCGCTTCATCACACATGTCCGTCTGGATGCTTTTCGGAATATCCACCAGCACGGGACCGGATCTGCCGGAAACAGCGATTTTGAATGCGGCATCCAGCACACCGGAAAGCTCACGGACATCGCTGACCGCAAAATTGTGCTTGACAATCTCCTGCGTGATCCCCACGATGTCGACTTCCTGAAAGCTGTCCCGTCCCAACAGGGGGACCGCCACATTGCCGGTGATAGCAACCAGGGGCCCACTGTCCAGATAAGCATTG
>JAGAPM010000011.1 GCA_017623265.1 Lentisphaeria bacterium
CCCCACCACCTTAAAGATCGGACTGAAACGTATATACATCATTGCGTTTGATTTCATTTTACCCATGCAGGCCGTTTCTGTCAGGTTGCCGGAAGATCTTTTTTCCCATCCAAATCAGTATATATCTGTCTCCTGCATCATCATGCGCGCGGGAAAGAAGACGGAAGAAAAAACCATGCCGTTTCTGCTGACGGCATTTCTGTATCTTGTTGGAGCCGCAGCGGCTTTTGCTCTTGCGATTTTCTTCGGGAAGTATGCGTTCCCGCCTGCGTACCTGATCCATACGGCAGAGTCGCTGACAGGAATCTTTCTGCTGGCGCTGATCCCCTGGTTCTGGTGCCTGATCCCGGCATTGAGTGCGGTCAATAAGGCGCTTGCAGCGGATCGTGCAGGAGAGTGGAAATATCTGCGCCTCTGCAACATGCTGACACTGGCGGTGATCGCAGGTGTGGATGCCTTCGGTTTTCTGCCGTTTCTGCCGCTGATGGCGGTTGCTGCGGCGTGGGCATTTACGGGCGGCTTTGAACGGTACGGCAGCCGTTGGGGGGCTTATCTGCTGCATGGCTTCGATCCGCTGGTCACCTTTGCTGTGCCGATCATCTGTCTTGTTTCGCCCTTCTGGTTTATCCGTACCTATGGGGACCGTGCAGGAGAAGTGACACAGGAAGTGGTCAATCTGTTCTACTTCCGGCTGCCTGCTGCCGGGATCCTGATTCTGCTGCTTTCGTTGATCATGCACCTTTCCCGCCGGAAAAAAGGACCGTTTTTTGCAACGGCGTATCCTGCTCTTGACCGCCTGATCCCAGCTGTTTATATGGCCCTTCTTGTGGTCATGCCGTAAAAAAGTGGAAAAAAAGTTGGAAATTTTTGCGAACGGACTTGAAAAAAGGGGGGAGTGCGTGCTATATTAAATGTTCATGAATGATTGATCACAAATTGAAGATAAAAACTTGAAAGGAAAGATTCAATGCCGAAAACAGATGTGAGAATGTCTGCGGTGAAGACCCACCGCAAGGCTGAAGAAGCCCGTGTGAAAAACAAATCCCGCCGTAATGCCCTTGCCACCGGCGAAAAGAAATTCCGCGCAGCAGCTGCAACGGAAGACAAAGCTGCAGCACAGAAGCTGTTCCAGGAACAGTGCAGCGCTCTTGACAAGGCTGTCAAGGTCGGCACCATCCACAAGAACAAAGCGAGCCGTAAGAAATCCCGTCTCGCCGCCGTTCTGAACGCTGCTGAATAACAGACCGGGGCGTGTCCCCGTCTGGCAGATACCGGATTTACGGTCATCGGGCATACGCGATCATGCGTCGCGTATGTCTTTTTTTAAAAAAAGAGGGAATCGGGGCTTGCACTATGTGCAAAGTGGATGTAGAGTAAGCCCGTTGGCAAGGTTCCGCGTTTCGCAGGATCCGGCATTGGAGCCGGGTTTTACGGGATGCGGGCTTATGTTTTCTGTAAGGGAAACTTTACAGGGTGAAAATTGGAAAATCGGAAGAAAATATTTTAACACAACGCCGGAGGTAGAAACAATGAACAATGAACTGCTCGCAATGCTTGAATACATTGAACAGGACCGTGGGATCAGCAAGGCTCAGCTGATCGATGCTATTGAAAAAGCTCTGCTGACTGCCGCTCGCAAAAGCATTCACCCGGCAAGTGATCTGACCGTGAAGCTGAACCCGAAAACCGGTGATATCCGGGCATGGGCAAAGCTGCGCGTGGTGGACGCCTTTGCAAATAACGATGAAATTACTCTTGCGGAAGTCTCCGAAAAAATGCCGGATGCACAGATCGGTGATATTATCGACTGGGAAGTGACGCCCCGGAACTTCGGGCGTATTGCCGCCCAGACCGCCCGTCAGGCGATCCTCCAGCAGATCCGCAAA
>JAGAPM010000101.1 GCA_017623265.1 Lentisphaeria bacterium
CATGCCACAGCAAGGTCATCGGCGCTGCCGCCGTGACGCACGAAAGCATCCACTGCACCTTCCAGCAGTTTTTCCACAAAGAACGCATTGAAACGGGCACAGACGACACCGATTTTCAGACCGGAGGCAGTCAGTTTGCCTTCCATCACATTTTTCACTGTTTTGTCCATCTTTTCAGATCCTTCTATTTTCGTTTTTGTTATTTTGCTCAATCCAGATGGAGCAGATGCCCCATTTTGTTCTTTTTCGTTTCCAGATAGTAATGATCGTGTTCATGCGGTGCGATCTCACAGGGGACACGCTCTCCGATCTTCAAGCCGTAGCCATCGATCCCGACCAGTTTCTTCGGGTTGTTCGTAATAAGGCGGACGCCTTTGACGCCGAGGTCCAGCAGAATCTGGGCACCCAGCCCATACTCCCGCAGGTCCGGAGCGAAACCGAGCTGAATATTGGCTTCCACGGTATCCAGCCCCTGTTCCTGCAGTTTATACGCCTTGATCTTGTTGGCAAGACCGATCCCGCGCCCTTCCTGACGCATATAGACGATGACACCGGCACCTTCCTGTGCGATCATCTTCATCGCCTGATGGAGCTGATCGCCGCAGTCGCAACGGCGGGACCCGAACACATCACCGGTCAGACACTCACTGTGAACACGGGTCAGCACGGAATCTTTACCGGCAACATCGCCCATTGTCAGCGCCAGATGCACCTGATCATCTACTTTGGACTGGTAGAGATGCAGTTTAAAATCGCCATAATCCGTGGGCAGATTGACCGTTTCCACACATTCGATGAGCTTTTCCGTTCTTCTGCGGTATGCAATGATGTCGGCAATCGTACAGAGCTTCAGCCCGAATTTCTTTTTGAAAACCATCAGGTCATCCATGCGCGCCATATTGCCGTCATCTTTTGTGATTTCGCAGATCACCCCGGCAGGCGCCAGCCCCGCCAGACGGGCAAGGTCAACTGCCGCTTCCGTGTGACCGGTCCGCTGCAGCACACCACCCGGACGGGCAGCAATGGGAAAGATGTGACCGGGGATACCGAAATCACTGCGGCGAGTATTGGGATCCAGCAACGCTTTGACCGTATTGCAGCGGTCAAAAGTGCTGATTCCGGTGGATCCGGTGAGAGCATCGACGCTGTCAGTAAAAGCCGTATTGAAGTGGTCGGTGGAAGGCTTGCGGTAGATTTCCAGTTCTCTGGCCCGGGCTTCGGTAATGGGCGCACAGACAAGCCCGCGGGCATGAGTGATCATAAAGTTGATAATGTCCGGCGTAACCCTGTCTGCCGCACAAACCAGGTCCCCCTCGTTTTCTCTGTTTTCATCGTCCGTGACAATGACCAGTTTTCCAGCGCGCACATCTTCGAGTACGCTCTCCACTGAATCAAAGATCAGTTCTTCCATTTTGTTTCTCCATGGTTCCGTTTGTTGTGTTCACGTTCTGCTGTCTGCAGAGCCGGTATACGGTACGGACAATGATTTCAACGCCGCACGCAGCCGTCTTCCATCCGGACTTTACCGTCGGTCATGGAATCACACCATGTCAGTCCCTCGTGAAAGGGAGTCGCGGACTTTACCGCCGGTCGGGAATTGATCAAAAAAGCGATCTCACCACGCCCTGAAAACTGCATATTACATATAATATACACCCGCATGTGCGAAAGTGCAAGCCCCGGAGTAAAAAAATAAGAGAGTTGATGAGGTGGCACG
>JAGAPM010000012.1 GCA_017623265.1 Lentisphaeria bacterium
GGATCGTGGTCATGAGACCGCGCTGGATGCCGAACTTGTCCTTCAGAACCGTGGAGATCGGAGCAAGACAGGTGGTGGTGCAGGTAGCGTTGGAGATAATGTCCTGACCGGCATAGGTCATGTGGTTGACACCGTAGACGAACATCGGGGTGCTGTCCTTGGAGGGAGCGGACATGATGACTTTCTTGGCGCCGGCTTCGATGTGCTTGCGAGCCTTGGCATCTTCCAGGAAGAGGCCAGTGGATTCGACAACGATTTCAGCTTCGACTTCGTTCCACTTCAGGTTTGCGGGATCCATTTCAGCGGTGAGACGGATCTTCTTGCCATCGACAACGAGGTTGTTGCCGTCGACCTGGATGTCGTGATTGAAGATGCCATGGACGGAGTCATACTTCAGCATGTATGCGAGGTAGTCCGGGTCCAGCAGGTCGTTGATCCCGACGATTTCAATGTCATTTGCGAAGTTTTCGAACGCTGCACGGAAAACCATGCGTCCGATACGACCGAATCCGTTGATGCCGACTTTAATAGCCATTTTTACAACTCCTTCGTTGTTTGTTGTTATTGGTTACGGATATTTTTTTATCGAGCTTTGCATTTAATATAATACCGGAAACAATTTTTTCAAGTTGTTTCACAGGATTTTTACAAATTTTCCGCTGTCCGCTCGATCTCTACGGAGATCAAACGGGCAATACGGGCGGCGCCGGGCTTGCTGATCCGGAGCCGCACAGACCGGATATATTTCACAGCCAGCAGTTCTTTTGCCAGATTTTCCGCCAGAGCTTCCAGCAATTGATAGCGGGAAGCTGCGGTAAAATCATGGATCAACTGTTCTGCTGCAGAGTAATCGAAGGTGAGTGTAAAATCATCTGCCAGACCTGCGGCACGGAAATCGCCGCCCAGTTCTGCCGAGATGATCAGCTTCTGGGGGGCGAGCCGTTCGTGGGGCAGAGTCCCGATGATCGCCTGCACTTCCAGATCTTCGATCCGTATCCGATCCATGAGCCGTGACCTCTTACCGGACTTCGTTCATGTTTTTCTGGAGCTGCTCTTTCATGTGTTCGTCAGCCAGCTTTTCCAGTTCTGCTTTCATGCGGTTCAGATTGGCATCGTCCACCGGATTTGCGCCGCGGATCGCCACTGCAGTATCCCGGGCGAGCAGGATCCCCACGAAGTCGGAGGAACGCACGGTTTCAAAAGTACGGGAAACGATCTTGAGCAGTTTACCGTCTGCCTTGTAGATCGCAACTTCAGCGATCAGCTTTTTATTGTCTTTCGGGTCGCGTTTCGTGGAAAGCATGCAGAGGTAGGAAGCCTTCACATCTTTGCAGAGTTTGGAAATATATTCTGCTGTGAGAGCATTATTTTTCTTACCGCGGCGGCGGATGAGTGCTTCATCTTCCAGCATGGCATCATTCTGTGAGATCACGATCCCGGAATGGGTGGCAAGTTCCGCCTTGAAATACTCTTTCAACAGTTTACCGGTACGGCGGTCATTGTGATCGGCAGCATTGCTGAAGAGGTTGGAGCAAACCGCAATATCAATGGTGTTTCCAGCGCTCAGGGTTACACCGGCAAGCAGAATAAAACAGAAGGTCAGGATTTTTTTCAACATCGTTCTTTCTCCTTAGTCTTTAATGATACATCAGTATTTGGTTACTTTTTGACAACCGCATAGATCCAGCCGCGATCCTTGTTCCAGGTGCGGTTGAGAATGAAGGCGAGATCACGCAGATCATTGTTGGCGGCGAGTTTCGCCAGAATGCCGTCGATCTCATATTCGCTGTCCTGCAGCCCCAGTTTCACAGCGAATTCGCCCACCGTTCCGGAGAAGCCGGCGAGACCGGCGAGTTTTTCTTCCAGATCCGTCAGGAGCTTAATCACATTCTTGCTGGCGAGTTTGTACGCCTGAACACCCGGCTGGTGGAACGCGTTGATGTGGATCAGTTCTGCGTAAGCGGCAACAGCACGTTCATAGATGGCGATCAGCATCCCCAAATTGAACTCATTCACATCATCGATACGCATTTCGATCACGTTTCTGCCTTTGCTGCGGAGCGCATTGGAAAGACCGGTCATGAAGCCGTGGAGATAGTCTCCCATGCCCACGCCCGGAGCGATATCCACGCGGGCTTTATCCCGCAGCACTTCAATGAATGTGATAAAGAAGTCATTGCGGCCGTCATTGAGCTGCTGGATGAATGCGTGTGCATCCGTGCCGCCCTTATTGCCGAACACGTTCAAGCCCTGATGGACCACATTGCCATCCAGATCCAGTTCTTTTCCCAGACTTTCCATCACCAGCTGCTGCAGGTAACGGCTCATCAGGATCAAACGGTCGGAGTACGGAACGATCGCCATATTCTTGTCACCCTTGCCGTTGCCTGCCATGTACCAGACAGCAGCGAGCATGTATGCCGGGTTGTGGGAAAGATGGGGGTTGCGGGTCAGCTTATCCATGTGACATGCGCCCTGCAGGAAGGTGCTGAAATTCACACCGGCAAGTGCAGCAGGCAGATGCCCCACAATGCTGGTCACACTGGTTCTGCCGCCGATGGATTCCGCCATTTCAAAAGTGCGGAGCCAGTTGGAAGAGCGGGCAAGACGATCCAATTCGCTGTTCTTCATCGTGATGGCGCAGCTGTGTTTGGCAAAGTCGAGACCGGCTGCGGCATAAGCGTTCATGCAGTCGATCATATTGTTCTTCGTTTCCTGCGTGCCGCCGGACTTGGAAATGTTCACCACAAGTGTCTTTTTCAGATCGCAGACTGCCAGCGCATCCACCGCACCTGCGGTATCGGTATTATCCAGGAAGTAAATCTTGAGATACCCCCGGCGCTGCGCATCGGTCAGTTCGTTCCAGTAGGGACCGTTGATCGCCATCTGGACCAACTGGGGTCCGAGTGCAGAACCACCGATGCCGTTGATGATGGCATATTCAAATTTTTCGCCCGTGCTGCCGGTGATGGAGCCGCTGCGGACACCTTCCACAAATTCTTCCACTTCAGCAAAAATCTCGCTGCCGGTGTAAACACTGCGATCCGTAAAGTGAGTCACTTTCCGGTTTTCATCCGGGTTCTTGATCTCGCCGATCTCAATTTTCTGCATTTCGGCATGGACATTTTCAAAACGGCCTTCCAATGCGGCAAGTTCTTCTTCGGCAAAATTCATGCCGGCAAAATTCACCTAAAAAGCACTTTCGCCGTCAATGAAAGTGTACTTATGGCATCGGTCGATCCAAATTCGGGATTGCATCGTTTTTTCTCCTGTCTGTTCGCTTTTGATTGTATGGAAATCAAAGTAATATATCACATCCCGTCAAATTTTCAAATCTTTTTCGCAATATACTTCTTGTTTTTCCGCATTGCGTGATTATATTACTGAAATATGACATCATAATAATGAATCCAGCCATATCCAACCGGAAAGGAATCACAGAAGCATGGATACACCGGACCAGATCATAAAGAAAGCACAGGCAGTCCTCCAGACCGAGATCGAAGGGATTGAAGCGATCAAGCAGCAGTTGGACAATAATTTTGTGGAGTTGGTGGCAGCCTGTATCAAATCACTGGACAACGGCGGCAAGATCGTCATCACCGGTGTAGGTAAGAGCGGGCATATCGGCAGCAAAATGGCGGCGACACTCGCCTCCACCGGCTCCACTGCAATTTTCATGCACCCGGTGGAAGCCATGCACGGAGACTTGGGTATGCTGCAGGAAAATGATATCATGATCGCCCTCTCCTATTCCGGTGAAACACAGGAACTGACCCGCATGATCATCCCGGCAAAACGACTCGGCGTACCCGTTGCCTGCTTTACCGGTATCCCCGGATCCACGTTGGCAAAACTTTCCGACATCGTGGTGATCGGTGCAGTGGAAAAAGAAGCCTGTCCTTTTAATCTGGCGCCCACGACCACCAGCACTGCCCATCTGGCACTGGGCGATGCCCTCGCCATGGTCCTGCTGCAGGAACGGAAGTTCACAAAAGAAGATTACGGCAGACGTCATCCCGGCGGCGCTATCGGCAGAGCCGTCACCATGCGGGTCAGTGATCTGATGCGCAAACCGGAGGCGATCGTACTGGCAAAGCCGGAAGATCTGGTCAAAAATACCCTTGTCCGCATGACTGCAGCGCGTTGCGGGTCCGCTATCATCGTAGACGCTGAAAAGAAGCTTCTCGGCATCTTCACGGACGGCGACTTCCGCCGCCGGGTGGAAAACGATCTTTCCATCCTGAACCGCCCCATGGAAGAAGTCATGACCCGCAATCCCATCTTCATCAAGAAGGATTGCCTCGCAGTGGAAATCCTCAAGATCCTCGAAAAACGGAAGATCGATGATCTTGTTGTTCTGGAAGAAGATGGCTGCACTGTTGCCGGTCTGGTAGATATCCAGGACCTGCCCGGATTCAAACTGATGTAAGCAGGGAGCAGAGCAATGTCAAGAGTGGAATTCAAAAACCGTTCCGTTATCATCGATGGCAAGCCTGTACAGATCATTTCCGGTGCCATGCACTATTTTCGCGTTCCACGGGAATACTGGCGGGACCGCATGAAAAAAGCGGTCCAACTGGGCTTGAACGGCATTGAGACTTACATGTGCTGGAACCTGCATGAACGCACTGAGGGTAATTTCGATTTCTCCGGCATGCTGGACTTTGAAGCGTATATCCGTCTTGCACAGGAACTGGGGCTGTATGTGATCGTGCGGCCCGGTCCCTACATCTGTGCAGAATGGGATAACGGCGGGTTGCCCGCATGGCTCATGAAAAAGTCCGGGATCCGTTACCGCCGGATGAACAAGCACTACATCGATGCCCTCACGAACTATATGAATGTGATCATTCCCAAGCTCAAAGCGTTGCAGTTCGATGAAGGCGGTCCCATCATTGCCATGCAGGTCGAAAACGAATACGGTTCCTATTCCTGCGACAAAGAATACCTGACTTATCTCCGCAGTCTCTACCGCAACGCCGGAGTCACCATCCCCCTCTTTACGGCAGACGGCGTTTCGTTCTGGGGCGATCCTGCCAACCGGGATCTGATGCTCCGGGGCGGCACCATCGAAGGATCACCCGCCTGCCTGAACTTCGGTTCCCGTGCCCTCGCCTCCTTCGATGTAGGCAAAGCAGTCCGTCCCGATGATCCCCCATTCTGTATGGAATTCTGGTGCGGATGGTTCGATGCATGGGGATGCGGCAAGCATCACACCCGCTCTGCGGAAAGCACCACAGATGAACTGGAAGATATGCTCTCCACCGGCGCAAGCGTGGATTTCTATATGTACCACGGCGGCACCAATTTTGAGTTCACCGCCGGTGCGAACGGAACCTCTGATGCAGACTACGCTCCGGATGTGACCAGTTATGACTACGATGCGCTGCTGGATGAAGCAGGAAATCCCACTGAAAAATATTTCGCCGCCCAGAAGATCATCCGCAAATACGCCCCTGACCGTCCTTTCGGTACGCCGGAAAAAGGCAGAACGCTTCCCGCCTGCAAACTGGAGATCTCTGCCATGGCGGAACTTTTTGAAAATCTGGACAATGTGGCAGAAAAAGTCACAGACAACTCGCCTCTCTCCTTTGAGGAGCTGGATCAGCCATTCGGATATGTGCTTTACCGCACAAAACTCCCCGGCAACGGTAGAGGCTGTTTCGAATTACAGGATGTACGGGACAGAGCAGATCTTTACCTCAACGGCAATCAGATCTACACTTACTATCGCAAAAATTCCGAGAAGCGCACCAATACATACGAGTTCTCCGCCGGTGCCACGTTAGATGTACTGGTGGAAAATCTGGGTCGGATCAACTACGGTCCCCTCTGCGGCAAGGACAGCAAAGGTGTCTGCGGCGATATCCGGTTTGAGTGGCAGGCACTGGTCGGCTGGGAAATGTGGTGCC
>JAGAPM010000013.1 GCA_017623265.1 Lentisphaeria bacterium
AGAGTATTCAAGAATTACAAACCCCTTACTTTAAAGTTTCATTTATGGGTAGTCTAAAAGAGGGGATCACTGTGAGTGAAGAGGATCTACCTTTGACGATCCGTAATGTAAGAGAGGGAGATAGTATCGAGTTTAGTTTTGGGCATAAGAAGCTACATCGATACTTTATAGATCAGAAAGTACCCTATTTGGATAGGAAACTATGTCCAGTAGTGGTAAATAGACATCAAGAAGTGATATTTGTTTGTAATTTAGGATATACGGCGATTCGGATCATAGAGAAATGTTCCGCCGCAGGGACAGGGAGTGGCTGCAAGCAGTTCGGTCGTTCTGTCGCAGATCTGAACATGATCATTCTGTGTTTCGGGCGAATCCGTCATGGAGACTGCTCCTGTATAAAAAAACAGCACTGTATGCTGTAAAGTTGTTTCGTAAATTACTTTTTATAATATAACGCTTTAAAAAGGAAAATCAAGCACAAATCAGGCTTTTATCAGGAAATAGATGTGAAAAGACGGCATTTATTGCAATGCAAGGGCACGTTCGGCGGCAGTCAGCTCCCGCCATTCGCCCACATCCACACCGGATAAGCGCAGTTTGCCGACAGAAACGCGTTTCAGACGCTTGGTCGTTCTGCCCAGTGCCTCCATCATCCGGCGGATCTCCCGGTTTTTTCCCTCGCCGAGAACAAGCCGGTATTTGCTGGGGGAGAGCGGTGTAACACTGAGGGCGCGGAGGGTATCGCCCGCATTCTGTATTCCTTTGAGCATGCGGGAAATGTCCTGTTCGGTCAGCGGCTGGTCCGTGCTGACTTCATAGGTCTTGCGGACATTGTGGCGGGGATGGGTCAGTTTTTCCACAAAGTCGCCATCATCGGAAAAGAGGATCAAGCCTTCGCTGTTTTTATCGAGACGCCCTGCCGAAAAGAGGCGGGCGCCATCGGTCAGTTGGATCAGGTCCACTGCCTTCTTCGCTGCATGGTCATCGCTGTTCGTACAGACATAGCCCCGGGGCTTGTTCAGCATAATGTAGTGGCGTTGGGTAGCCTTGCGTGGAATGACTTCCTTTCCATCACAAATAACAGAGTCAGAGGAAGTTATGCGTGTTCCCGGATTCGTTTCTACAACCCCGTTTACCAGCACATGTCCTTCTTTGATCAAGTCGGCAGCATGACGGCGCGAAGCTACCCCGGCGGTGCTGAGATATTTTGTCAGATTGAGACTTTCCTCTTCCATCAGGAGCCTTTCTTGATCGGGAAATTATAGGTTTGCCAGTCACAAAGCGGTTCCAGCCATTTTTTGCGGATCGCATCCGTAATGCCATGAGCTTCAATGATTTCTTTGTAAAAACTGCTGCTGGGCTTCGGTCTGCGTTCAAAGGTCTCCCGATCCACTTCGATCAGTCCGAAACGGGGGAAATAATTGCCCCATTCGTAGTTATCCATAGCGGACCAGTGGATGTATCCGCGCAGGTCGACACCCAGCTCCATTGCCTCTTTCAGCGCGGCGAAATGGCGTGCCAGATAGAGGATGCGGAAACGGTCATCATCCGCCGATACGCCGTTTTCGCAGATCCAGACCGGCTTGTTTTTGAAGCGGGGCAGGTGCTGAACGAAGGCATCGGGATAAAATTCTTCGTGATAAGAATCGCCATTGACCATACTGACGCGGTCGAACTCAAAGCGGTGTGTGGTCAGATTTTCCGTTCTTCCGCTTGCCATGTGTCGGGTGTAATAGTTGATCGCCCAGTAGTCCAGAGCGTCCTTTAGTTCCGGCACAAATTCAGCTTCGGTATAAGGCAGGACCAGTTCCCCGGTCTCCAGGGCGTGAATGAAATAGCCGTTTGTCGCCCAGTCCAGCGTCTTGGCAGCGATGCGGTCGAACTCATCGTAACTGCGGTAAGGCTGCCAGTGGATCAGAGCGTGAGTGCTGCTGACGGGAGCGTTGCTGTACTTTTTGATGGTATGATACCCCAGTGCATGGGCAACGGTCAGATTTTTCATCAGGTCGAAAGATTTTGGATTGGTTCCGTGGTTGGTAAATTCGTTCAACACGTTCCATTGGAACACGTAATCTTTGATCTTCGGCACCAGAAAATCCAGATGGCGCAGAAAATATTTGATATTTTCCCGTTTCCCGAAGCCGCCCAATTTTTCAAACCACAGCGGGTGAGACCAGTGGTGACAGGTCAGAGAGACTTTGATCCCGGCGTTGTTCAGCCGTTCCAGCATATCCAGATACCGTTTCAGGGCGGAGAAGTCGTACACCCCCTGTTCCGGTTCGATCCGGCTCCATTCAATGCTCATGCGGTAGATCTGCCAGCCAAGACGCTTGAAAAGTTCGATATCCTCCTGATACATCTCCCAGCAGTTGCAAGCCTTTCCGGCGCGAACGGGGAAGCAGTCCCTGGTGGTTTCCCATTCATGGAACTGGCTGTGGATGTTATTGCCTTCGATCTGGTGTCCCGCACCGCCGGCACCGAAAATAAAATCCTCCGGAAAAATCACTTCTTTCATCAGACGGGTTGTAAACATAGAGAGATTCTTTCTCCTTATTCTAAAATGCTTGTGATCATTTTTTCAGTAACGGGACCCTGCCGCAGGATCTTCCAGCTGTTGTCTGTATTGACCATGATCACGGTCGATGCAAGGGAATCAGCAGGGATCGTTCCGCCGTCAATGGCAAGATCCACTTCGCCGTCCAGCGAACGCAGGGCTTCCGGCACGGAAAGAGCAGCCGGTTCGCCGGAGAGATTGGCGCTGGTGGAGGCGAGCGTTTTTCCGTATGCCCGGAGCAGGGCGAGCATGAACGGGTGATCCGGGATCCGGAAGCCGTATGTTCCGCCGTGCCCATCCGGGATCACCAGCGTGACCGGACCGGGGCAGAAATATTCTGCAATCTTTTCTGCAACTTCAGGAACAGAACCGATTGTCTGCCGGACCGTATCGATCGACGGCACAAAATTTGCCAGTAATTTATTCTGGGGACGGTGCTTGAGCTGATAAATCCGTTCTCTGGCGGCATCATCATCCGCAGCGCAAATCAGCCCGTAGACTGTTTCAGTCGGGGCGAGAAGAACGGAACCGGATTTTGAGAGTAGATCCAGTGCCGGAGCAAGAGCTTGTTCTTCCGTAAGCTGCAACATGAAGGATCACTCGGTGTAGAGGTAGATCGTTTCACCGGGGCGACAGTATTTGAACTTTTCCCGAGCCACTTTTTCGACCGCGGCGGGTGAATGTTCAAGGTCGTGGACTTCC
>JAGAPM010000102.1 GCA_017623265.1 Lentisphaeria bacterium
CGGAATAAGCATATTTTCCGATCAAAAGGATCCGCACACACTTGATCCCACCGGTTGTCGACCCGCCACAGGCAGAAATAAACATCAGAATAAAGATCACCACACATGCTGCACCGGGCCAGACATTGTAGTCTCCGGTGGCGAACCCTGAAGTTGTAATGATCGAAACGACCTGAAAGAGTCCCGCCCGGATAGATCTGCTCAATTCGCCGCGATATTCCGTTCCGCTCAAAACATCGGGGCTTGCAGTACCGCAAAAATACAGACTTGCAGAGATCAGAATACTTGCAATAACGATAATGATCAGATAAAAGCGGAGTTCCTCATCTTTTTTGTAAACAGAAAAATTACCGCGGAAAAACTGAAAATGCAGCGCAAAATTACAACCGGCAATCGCCATAAAAACAATCATAACCCATTGGATCACGGGACTGTTCCAATAGGAGATACTGGCTTGTTTTGTTGAAAATCCTCCGGTTGCGAGGGTTGTCATAGAATGATTCAGCGCATCAAACCAATCCATACCGCAGCAAAGTAAAATAAGGGTCTGTGTCAGAGTCATCAACACATAGACAAGCCAAAGGATTTTTGCGGCATCCGCGATCCGGGGCGCGATTTTACTCTCCATGGACTTGATTCCGGAGACCTCTGCATTATAAAGAAGCTGCCCGCCGATATTCATCAAAGGCAGAATAGCCAGAGAAAGCACCACGATCCCCATACCGCCAAGCCATTGAGTCAGACTGCGCCAGAACAGGATCCCGCAGGGCAGGCTCTCCACGCCATGAGGTAAAGTTGCACCATTCATCAGCACCAGTTTGGAATCGATCACCGTAGATCCGGTTGTGGAAAAACCGGATGCAGTTTCAAAAAAAGCATCCGGGAAGTACATACCGCAAACAACCATATACGGTATCAACCCGATCAACGTTGCTGCCAACCAGGAAAGCCCCACAATGGCAAAACCTTCCCGCATTCCGGCTTTCCGTTCCTGTTCATTCTTGGGGCGGAGCAAAATGGCAAGGCTGCCGGAAAGAAGCAGCAGAAAAAGAGCGCAACCGGTCAAACGGGCAGCTGCCGGAAATGAATCCATGCAAAAAGAAAGAAGCCCTGCCCCCAGCATGGCTGCAGATACGGCAGAGAGAATGACAAGAATCAGGTAAAATACAATCTTCAAATTCATGCGTTATTCTTTTCTTTCGGAAAGAGCGGTTCCAAACGTTTGGCGGTATCTCTTGTCACAATCGTCACAACGGTATCGCCCTGCTGCAAACATGTGGTCCCGGTGGGAGTGATCACTTCTTCCCCCCGGAAGATCAGTGCAAGCACTGTACATGGCGGCAGCACACAATCTTTCAACGGGATACCGGCCAATGGAGAACGGGAGGTGATTTTGAATTCAGCAAGACGGGCACCGAAATTCATCAGATTCGCATCCAGACGCAAAGCACCACCGCCAAGATAACGCAGAACCGTATTCACAGCAGTCAGCGTAGCGCTGAACCCGCAATCAATAAGATCCATTGTGGGGACGATCCGGATATATTCAGGTTTATGCGTCAAAGCAACGACCTTGCCTGCACCCATCCGTTTAGAAATAATACAGGAAAGAATATTATTCTCATCATCATCTGCTGCGCTGACAAATACATCTGCACCGCCAACGCCAGCTTCCTCCAGCAGCTCTTCATCTGTAGGATCGCCATGCATCAGAATCACGCCGGATTCCAAATCATCGAGAACGCTTTCAGCAAGCCGTCTATTCGGTTCGATCAATCGTACATCGTAACCGGCACTGGCAGCCTTTTGAGCCAGCATCATGCCGGTAACTCCAGCTCCGGCGATTACAACTCTGCCGTGCTTGATCTGTTCCGAGTCGCTGGTAACCCAATCAATACATGCTTCCACATAGTCACGCCGTCCGGCGACATAGATCTTATCATCTTTTCCAAGAATCGTATTTCCATGGGGTATCAGAAACTGATCTCCATGCAGCACTGCGGCAATACGGACATTTTCAAAAATTGACCCGCAGGCGATATCCCGCAAACGCATACCAAGCAATTGAGAAGAACTGCTGATCCGGACAATTGCCATACAGGCATCCGGATGCCCAAACCGTATTTTTTCCAAAACAGCATTATTGTTCAGAACTTCATAGATTTTCCGGACTGAAGATTCCGGTGTGGAAAAAGTCCGCCAAATCCCGAAATCTTCATGCGAAATTCCGTCTGCTTCAGAGATGCTATCCGAACGGAACAGCCGGCAGATCGTTTGTTTAACACCGAAACGGGAAGCAATTTGACAGGACAGAATATTCGCGGCCTCATCACCACTGACCGCGATCAGGGCATCGACACCTTCGATTCCAGCTTTTTTCAGGACTTCAATACTGGTACACTCCCCGCAAATCCGCTGAATGTCAACTTTTTCCCCCAGACGATCCAACTCTTCGTAATCACTGTCCAGAATCACGACATCATGATTCTGTTCACAAAGAGTCTTGGCAAGAAGTCGCCCCAGTTCTCCGGCTCCAATCACGATTATCTTCATAACTGCTCCTCTCCCGTTGGTAAAACGAAAAGATCAAACGAAATCAAATTCAGTAGCAAAAAGTTCTGCAAGTTTTTCACATGCTTCTTTTTCATTCGGACCGTTTACTTCGATCGTGACCTCATCTCCCTTTTGAAGCCCCATGGAAAGGAGATCAAGAATACTGTTCAAATTCACCTTACCCCGGCTGGATGTTGCAGCAAATTCATGTCCGGGAAACTTTGCCGCCACAGTCATGATCGCACTGGAAGGACGGCAGTGAATTCCTGCTTTATTCCTGATAATCACGGTTTTGCTTTCCATATTTTTCTCCTGATTCGGATATCTGTTCTTAATTAATGCCTTATAATATAGCACATTTTCCTTTTTTTTCAAATATCAACTTGATTTTTCAATATTTCAAGCTATTTTTACAACATGAAAAAACAACGCGCACAAAGAAATAAAACATTAACACTCTCTTCAGCCGATTACGAACGGCTTTCCCCTGCCCTGCACTCCCGGGTTCCGCACTCAATCTGCAACTCCCTGATCAACGCAGAACTCCTTGATTCTCTACCGGATCTGCCGGATCATTTTGCAGATATGCTGTTTCTTGATCCGCCGTATAATCTGGATAAAGATTTCAATGGTTTCCATTTCAAAAAAATGGATCACGCACAATATCGGGACTGGATAGAATCCTGGTTCCCTGCCCTGTTACGTACGCTGAAACCAAACGCTTCTATTTATTTTTGCGGCGATTGGAAAAATTCTGCGGCGATCTTTGAAGTCCTTGAAAAATACTGTATTATACGAAATAGAATCGTGTGGCAGCGGGAAAAAGGCCGGGGAGCTTCAGCTAATTGGAAGAACAGTTGCGAGGATATCTGGTTCGCCACTCCGGGCAAGGATTACAAATTCAATTTGGATGCGGTAAAGGTCCGGAAAAAAGTCATTGCACCTTACCGGACAAAGGATGGCTCCCCAAAAGACTGGCAGGAAGATACCAATGGAAAATTCCGCCTTACCTGCCCCGGAAATTTCTGGGATGATCTCACTGTTCCTTACTGGTCCATGCCGGAAAACACGGATCACCCGACACAAAAACCGGAAAAGCTCCTTGCTAAATTAATATTGGCAAGTACCGATCCGGGCGACCTGGTCTTTGACCCGTTTCTCGGCAGCGGTACCACTGCAGTCACAGCAAAAAAACTCGACCGTCAATACTGCGGAATTGAAATGAACCGGGAATATTGCCTTTGGGCAGCTGCACGCTTGGAACGGGCAGATTCCGATCAATCAATACAGGGTTTTGAAGACGGCATTTTCAAAGAAAGAAACACTTGACTTTTTACAAAGATGTTTTATATTACAAAAATGTAAAACTGAAGAGGTCAAAATATGTCTTTCACAAACTCGCTGCCGCAGGAAATCACGGTTCTGCAGGAAATCAGTTCCGCCGTCGTTCACCAGAAAGATGTTACAGCACTGCTCTACGGGATTTTAGATGTGTTGAACCGCCGCATGGGAATGTTGCGCGGCACATTCACTTTACTGCAGGGCGATACTCTTGTGATTGAAGCTTCTCACGGTTTGGATGCAGCAGAGCGGGAACTGGGGCGCTACCGGATCGGAGAAGGAATCACCGGACATGTTGCAGAAACCGGAAAATCCCATGTCGTGCCGGACATCCGTAACGACAACCGTTTTCTGAACCGGACAAAATCCCGGAACTACAACCGGCAAGTGGCATTCATCTGTGTCCCGATCATTTTTCTGGAAAAAGTCATTGGCACATTAAGCATTGACCGCTTGATCACTCCGGAAACCAATCTGCAGAATGATACAGCTTTGTTGGAAATCATCGGGAACCTGACCGCCGATGCTGTCGGGGTCAGACAAAAGGAACTGGAAGAGCACCGGAAACTGTTGGAAGAAAACCGGAAATTGCGTGCAATGCTGACAGCTGATACCGGCGGTTTCATCGGCAACAGCCGTGCAATGCAGCAGGTTACTGCACAAATCCGGCAAGTAGCACCCTCCGATGCAATTGTTATGATCCGGGGGGCATCGGGAACAGGCAAAGAATTGGCAGCCCGGGCTATTGTCAATCTTTCCCCGCGTAAAGAAAAACCATTTGCCTCCCTGAACTGCGCAGCCATGCCGGCAGACCTTGTGGAAAATGAACTTTTTGGTTATGAAAAAAATGCATTCATCGGAGCCAACTCACGCCGCAACGGTCTTTTGGAAAAGCTGGATGGAGGTTCTGTCTTTCTGGATGAGATTGGCGAACTCAACATGCAGGCCCAGATCAAATTGCTGCGTTTTATTCAGGATGGTGAATTTACCCGTGCAGGGAGTATTACCCCGGTCAAGGCGAATGTTCGCCTCATGGCAGCAACCAGCCACGATCTGGAATCTCTGATGCGGCAGGGGATCTTCCGACAGGATCTGTACTACCGTTTGACTGTCTTTCCCATCGTACTGCCGCCCCTGACACAGAGAAAGAGTGATATCATTCTGTTGGCGGAACATTTTATAGAAAAACTGAATCTCAAATATAATAAAACAGTCATGCGTCTGTCCACACCGGCAATCAATATGCTTATGAGCTATCACTGGCCGGGCAATGTACGGGAACTGGAAAACTGTATGGAACGGGCAGTTCTGACCGCAACCGATGGCTGCATTCACGGATATAATCTTCCGCCATCTCTCCAGACAGGGAAGGAAAACGGAACAGAACTGCTGCCGGAAGGGAAAGCCTCATTGAATACGCTGGTGGATTCCTACGAACGGGAACTGATTGTGGAATCCCTGAAGGAGTACGGCGGCAACATGTCTGCCGCAGCAAGGGCATTGGGACTCTCCCCACGCGTGATCCATTATAAGATCCACAAGTTGGGCATCACGCCGGAATGGTATACTGCCAACAGCGAAGAATAAAAACAAATTCAATACAAGATACGAAAAAGCCCTCCGGACTTTCATCCGGAGGGCTTTGAACTTTTCAGCTGTTCAGTTCAAGCTCAATTGAAGCCGAGCCAGGACTGAATGGTCGGAGCAAATTTCACAAAGAGCGGAGTGAAGACAACCGCAACCATGCTCATCAGTTTCACAAGGATGTTCAGGGACGGACCGGAAGTATCCTTGCACGGGTCGCCGACCGTGTCGCCGATAACCGCAGCACCGTGAGTCGGGTTCTTTTCGCCGTTCGGCAGTTTCTTGCCGCCGAAGTTGCCCTTTTCAATGTGCTTCTTGGCATTGTCCCAGGCACCACCGGCGTTGTTCAGCAGGCAGGCGAGAGAGAAACCGCAGGTCAGACCACCGGCGAGAAGCCCCATGAGACCCGGCACGCCGAGGATCAGACCGGTCAGAACCGGGATCAGGATCGCCAGAACAGAGGGGAGGATCATTTCGCGCTGAGCGCCTTCTGTGGAGATCGCCACGCAACGGGCGTAGTCCGGAGTTGCCGTTTCATCCAGGATGCCCGGGATTTCACGGAACTGACGGCGGACTTCTTCCACCATGCTGCCGGCTGCACGACCGACCGCTTTCATGGTCAGAGCGCAGAACACAAAGGCAACCATTGCACCGATGAACAGACCGCAGAGGAACAGCGGGTTCATGATGTTGATCTTGAAGAGATCGACCAGCGTGGTGAAGTTATCGATACCCGGCGTGTTCAGTTTTGCCATAACATCAGCAGAGAAGGTGTTGAACTTTCTGCCCCAGATTTCGATTTCCTGAATTTCAGCAGCCAGCAGAGCCATAGCTGTCAGAGCGGCAGAACCGATGGCAAAGCCTTTACCGGTAGCAGCCGTGGTGTTGCCAAGCATGTCGAGAGCGTCAGTGCGTTCACGGACCTGCGGCGGCAGGTGGGACATTTCGGCATTACCACCGGCGTTGTCAGCGATCGGGCCATAAGCGTCCGTCGCCAGAGTGATGCCCAGCGTGGCAAGCATACCGACAGCAGCAAAACCGATACCGTAGAGACCGCTGATCGTGGAGGAAAAACCACCGCCAAAGGCGAAGGAGCAGATGATCGCGATCACCGTGGCGATCACGGGGACAGCGGAGGAGAGCATACCGACTGCAAGACCATCAATGATCGTAGTGGCAGGTCCCATGACAGCCTGACCGGCGAGGTTCTTGGTGGGAACATATTCATCAGACGTGTAATATTCGGTGGAGTAACCGATCACCACACCGGCAACCAGACCGGCGATAATGGCACCGAAGATACCCCAGGTAATGATACCGCAGAGCGCCATAATCGCAGCAGCTACAACGATCAGAGCAGAGCTGCCCCAGGTGCCAAGACGCAGCGCATTAAGCAGGGTCTTCATGCTGGCACCTTCTTTGCAACGGACCGCAAAGATACCGAGAATGGAGAGGATGATACCGACACCGGCAATGATCATGGGAGCATTGACACGGACCGCAGCATCAGCAAGCGCACCGGGGATGGCTGCACCGAGTGCAGCAGTGGCGAGGATGGAACCGCAATAGGATTCATAGAGGTCAGCCCCCATACCGGCAACGTCACCGACATTGTCACCGACGTTGTCTGCGATGGTAGCCGGGTTACTGGGGATCGTCTTCCGGAATACCGGCTTCGACTTTACCAACCAGGTCCGCGCCAACGTCAGCAGCCTTGGTGTAAATACCGCCACCGACACGGGCAAAGAGAGCCTGCGTGGAAGCACCCATACCGAAGGTCAGCATGGTAGCAGTGATTTCCATGAATTTGTGGCTCATATCAAATCCCTTGGGGACCAGCTGCAGACCGCAGATATTCAGACCGTTGATCATGTTGTCAGCAGTGTAAACGACTTTATCCAGAATGATATACCACAGGGTAATGTCCAGCAGACCGAAGCCGACAACCACCAGCC
>JAGAPM010000014.1 GCA_017623265.1 Lentisphaeria bacterium
CCCGCAGATCCGGTGCAATTTCAGCACAACCCGGCTGAATCTTGACGATTTTTACATTTCCCCCGGGGTAATCACAAGAAAGGGAAACAAGCCCTTCTGCAGCACCGAGGAGCGAACCGGCAGTCAACATAACTGCCGCGAACAGGATTTTAATTTTCTTCATAAGTTCCTGGTTCCTTTGGTATGATGTTGTAAATTTCTCTGGAATATTCTTTCAGATTTGCTGCAATCGCTTCCGGCAGAGCCTTGACCGCCGGAGTTGCCAGCAGGTCTTTCTGCTTCATCTCTTCGATCCACTCTGCGCGTTCGGGCTTTCCGGCAAGGATCGCCGTTTTGATCCCTGCAGCCCGGTATTTCTGTTGCGTCATGGCGGCAGACGATGCCATAACATTTTCGCAAAGAGAAAGATCTGCTGTTTTTTCTGCCACATTCAGCATGGCGGCGATCCGGTAATGCTCCGGGATGTCATTCCGCTCCATGTCGGCAGCACCGGCAGCTGCGCAGAAAGTCAGATATTCTTTATATCCGGTACGGGGCTCGCCATCTTTCCGAAAGTCTGTTTTCAGGAGTGCGCGCAGAAATGCCTGCCCGATCTTTCGGGAGCTTTTTTCGTTGTATCTTCCGTTGACCGTGGCGTAAGGGATCTCGACTGTTGTACCGTAAATGATGTCGGGAACGATCGTGAAGTAAAGACTGCTCGGAATCCCCATGTCACCGGCAATGGGCAGCGTGACTGCCGGGATGTTATCTTTTTCCGGATGACGGTACAGAATGGGGTTGATCTCTTCCGGCAGTTCTTCATCCACCCAAGCCTTGAACTCCCGGGTGTTGGCACGGTTGGAGGGCGTGCTGAAGCCGCCGAAATACAGCATTTCGTGAGCATCATACCGGACTGCCGGATCGTGCAGATCCAGCACCAGTTTGAACTTCTTTTCCGCATGCAGCGCCATGACCGCTTTGTTTTCGGGATAGATCGGGTTCAAGAGACCGTAGTCCCGGTTCTGGTCATGCGGCGCCCGGTTCTTGCCCTGATCGCCCGCTTCGACGCCGTCAAGATCCATGAACGGCACTACATACAAGGTGTAACGGGAACGGAATTCAAGCGCTGCTGGAGAGTCGGAAAGTGCTTCATCCACAAAACCTTCCAGCGCATAACTCGCCATGGCTTCGCAACAATGATGCCGTGCGGTCAGGAGCATGTTCTCCGGACCGTTCCCGATGATGAGAAGCGGCAGCTCCCTGCCCTGACGGGATACGGTCAGAACGGAGCGCTTCAAATGAGGTGATTTGCAGACCGTGGCGAAATACGTTTCAAAGTCATTCAACAGATAGGGAATGCCTTGAGCAAAACGGACTTTTTCTCCGGCACGGGTAAAAGTCCAGTCAAAGCTGTCTCTTGTGTTGACCTTTGATTCCGAGCCGTTGAAAGTGGTCTTTTCTCTGCCCAGCCAGCGCCAGTTTTTTCCTTTATCCGTGCTGACGGCGGGTCCCTGACGACTGATCATCCAGCGTCCGACAGGGAACTGGAATCGAACCGTTCCGGCTGTGACCGCTTCCGCTTCAAAGTTCCAGTAAAACCAGTTTGTCGGAGTATCGCGCAAATCGGCATCGATATCTGCATAACCGGTTGTGATTCCATGTACTTTTAAATTTCCGCCGGGGTAATTGCAGGAGATTCTGACTTCCCCGTTTAATTCCTGATTCATGATACAGCTGATCCTTTCATAAATTCATGCTCTTCAATAAGCTAATTCCAAGACGGAAAAAGTCAAGCTGTCAACAAGCGGATTTATTGTATAATTTTCCTGTTTTATTGTATATTTATTCCGGTATGGGAATGGCAATGATGGATATCCGGCGTATGCTTGTGACAGTGGCTGCATCTTTCATGGGTATGCACATGGGCATGCCAGCCTTTTACCGGATCGTCATGATGATGCGTATGGTGTTTATCATCATGCAAATGAGCATGGTTATGGGAGCGAATGCTTCATAGCGGAATGTAATGAAGCTGCTTCATATTGTGAAGCCTTAGCGGAACAATGCTTCATCGTCAGGCGTTTTTTATGAAGCATTTTGCGGCGCTGCCGCAAAATATGAAGCGCAGCTTACGCTGTATGAAGCGGCATTGCGTGCCATGAAGCGAAGCCTGACGGCTTCATTTTTTTTGCCTTGGAATCAAGGCAAAAAAATGGTCGGGGTAGCCAGATTCGAACTGGCGACTTTCTGGTCCCAAACCAGACGCGCTACCAACTGCGCTATACCCCGACTGGTGTGTTATAATGTACTCCGCTTTTTCAAAAATGAAAGCCGGAGTATAAAATTTTTATGATTTTTTTCAGGAAACGACTGTTCCGACTGAATAATCACCGACAAGAACTTTCGCCAAAGCACCGGGTTCATCAAAGTTGAACACAATGATTGCCAGATTGTTGTCCGAGCAAAGGGAGAACGCTGCGGAATCCATAACCTTGAATCTGCCGGAGATAGCCTCGGCAAATGTCAGTTTGTCGAACTTCTTCGCAGTGGGATCCTTCATGGGGTCTGCCGTATAGATACCGTTGACTTTTGTTGCCTTCATCACAGCGCCGCAATTGACTTCCAATGCACGCAGGGCTGCGGTTGTATCTGTGGTAAAATAAGGAGAACCGGTACCGCCGGCAAAAATCACCAGCTCGCCGCGCTTGAGCTGTTCATCCGCCGCCCCGTGATCGAACTGTTTGGCAAAGGGCTGCATATCCACAGAACAATGCACATTGGCTTTGATTCCTTCCGCCGCAAACGCATCTTTCAGACGCAGGGCGTTCATGATCGTGGCAAGCATCCCCATGTGGTCGGCGGTGACACGGTTCATGCCCCCCCCTGCTCCGGTCTGACCGCGCCAGATATTTCCTGCACCAACAACCAATGCGATTTCCACGCCCATTTTCATGGCTTCGGCAATCCGGGTGACAACGGACCGGACAGCCTCCCCTTCATATCCGAAATCCTGTTTGCCTTTCAGAGATTCGCCGCTGATTTTCAGAAGTACGCGTTTGAAAAGAAGTTCCTGTGCCATGATCCTGTTCTCCTGCTGATTGTGTTAATGTTTACCTTATAACATACTGCCGCAGAGCCTTTTTTTCAAGTTTTTTCCGTACAAGTGCGCAAAGAATATTGCATTTTTCCGGAAATGAGCTATCTTATAGGCAAGATATTTTATGAACGAACCAACACGGAGAATGAAATCATGAGCGAAAAATTGAAAGTCGGTGTTATCGGAACGGGTGTCCTCGGGCGTTTTCACACGAAACTTTACAGCGAAAACAATAAAGTTGAACTGGTCGGCGTATATGATGCTTTTCCCGCCGCTGCGGAAAAAGTTGCTGCGGAATTCGGCACAAAAGCGTTCGCTTCCATTGATGAGCTTGTTGATCAGTGCGATGCTCTCACCGTAGCAGTTCCTGCGACTCTCCATCATGAATCCGTGATGCCTCTGATCGCCAAAGGCAAGCACATCCTCGTGGAAAAACCCATCAACAGCGATGTTGCCGGAGCAAAAGCAATGGTCGATGCCGCAAAAGCTGCCGGGATCGTGTTCGGTGTCGGTCATGTGGAACGTTTCAATCCCGCAATGGACTACCTGATGGCAAACAAGAGCAAGCCCCGTTTTATCGAGGCCCGCAGAATGGCGAAATATCCGCCGCAGCGCCCCGGTCTGCTGCCCCGCGGGACGGAAGTCAGCGTGATTCTGGACCTCATGGTCCATGACCTGGATCTGGTGCTTGCGCTGATCGACAGCGAAGTGGAAAGCTTTGATGCCGCCGCAAGTAAAGATATACAGGAAATGCTCGGAGCTGCCTCCGGCGACAGGCTCAATATCATAATCCAGACCGGAGGATCAAAAAACTGGCATCTTAAAGAGATTGCAAATGACGGA
>JAGAPM010000002.1 GCA_017623265.1 Lentisphaeria bacterium
CCGCATGGTCCGTGACAATCAGGATCCGTACACCATCACGAAGGCGTACGAAGTCAAGAACGCCAATCCCTTTGCGGTGCGCGGCTACCTCCTGAATGTGGTCAAGGCAAAATCCCTCCGTACGAGCCCGGTTTCTGTCGATGCTCTCAAGTTCAACGACGGTACCGGTCTGGTAATTGTTTCTGCTGAAGAATACCGCTTCACAGACAACGCAACCGGCGAAGGCATTGACACGATCATCAAGAAACTTGACCGCAAGGATCTCTCTTTTGGCGGCAATACCAATTCCTTCCTGTACTTCCCGAAAGCCAACACGGCTGCCGGTCTGTTGGAAATGGTTGCCAATGTGGGCGCCAGCATTTCTGACAACGAATTCAGTGCCGGGATCGACACGCTCCGTGTTGACTCCGAACTGAACGCCCTCATCGTCAGCGCTCCCATGTGGTCCTGGAAGCACATCCTGAAGATGCTCAAGGCTTATGACAATCCGGCTCCGGAAGTCAAGATCAGCTATGAAGTCTACGAAGTGTATTCCGAAAACGATGACAAGATCGGTCTCGACTTCCAGTCCTGGAAGAACAACGACGGTGTTGACCTGTTTGCCACCGGTGCCCGTATGCGCCGTAACTGGTCCACGCTCTTCACCGGCAGCCCCCAGGGCACCAAGTGGAACAATACCCACTACTGGAGCTTCCAGCCGAAGTGGAACACCCGTTATGTTGACCTGATGACCGCCCGCGGCCATGCAAAACTGCTGAATCGCGGTATGCTCGTTGCCAAGAACCGGGAAGTCACCCGTTTCGCTCTGAACTACGGCTATTTCTATGATCAGACGGATGCCGCCTACGTTGTGGACGCAAACGGCGAAGCTGTGGGCGTTGAAAGCAACTACATGAAGCCGAATGTGGACATCATCCAGCGTCAGGCTGTCTCCGACATCATGCCGGAAACGAAACTTGCGGAACTCTCCCCGTACCTGTATCAGGTTGATACCACCTGGCGCATGATCGGTCAGCTCGCTTCTGACACCACCGCCTACTCCCAGAACCCCGCTGTGATCCAGAAGCAGCTTGCAGGCGCCGCTGTTGCCATGCAGAAGAAGGCGGAACTGGAAGCCAAAGGCGCTGAACTTGCCAAGCAGGCTGCAGCTCTCCAGGGACAGCTCGCAACGGTCACCTACGGTTCTCCGGAATTCATGGCGATCGTCGGTCAGCTTCAGCAGATCCAGCAGCAGGCTACTGCTCTTCAGGCAGAAGGTGCCGCAATGGGGGCTTACTACCAGAACGGTCTTGCTGCTGCTCAGGTCCTGAACCAGGTTTACTGGAACAAGAACCCGCTCACCGGCGTGAAGGGTTCCACCTCCATCGACACCAGCAACGCTATGGCTGGTATCATCCACGGCAAACTGCAGATCCCCGCTCCGGCATCCGGCTTCAAATTTGAAATGCAGGTTCTCCCGGTCGTTACCGGCAAGGCAACGCAGCTCGACTTCTCCTTCTCCGGTGTTTCTCTCATCGGTTGGAATGGTGACGGCACGCCGCGTCTGAGCAACTCTGAAACGACTACCAGGGTTCAGCTGACCAACAACTACAAAGAAATGGTTGTCAGCGACATTCAGAAGGTGGAAGTTGTCCGTGGTATTGCCGGTCTGCCCATCCTCAAGGATCTCCCGGTCCTCGGCTGGGTCTTCGGTGACGAAAACGAATCCACCAAAAAGAGCCGCCTGATCGTTGTTCTCCGTGCGGAATACTCCAATCCGAAGGACAAGATCCCGGCAGAAGTTCAGCAGAACATCAACAAGATCGTTGATGGTGTTGAAAAGGGCTGGAAGAGCCCGATCAACAACCTGGGCTTCCAGCAGCTCCTCATCGATACCGATGAATGGAAATAATCGGATCGGTATAAGCTGATTTTTTCAGAACCCGCTTTCCCTCGTGGAGAGCGGGTTTTTTGTATGTTTTTTTGCTGTCTATGCTTGATTTTCATGCATGCGCGTGTATTGTAAGTCATACTTTCAGAAAGTACACAGAAAATGTAAGGAATTGTTATGATGGATCCGATCCGTATTTTGAGTTATAATCTCCGTTCCGGTTTGAGTATGAACGGTGAGTTGAATATTCAGCGTCAGGCGGAAGTAATCAAGACACTTGCTCCGGATGTGGCAGGACTGCAGGAAGTCCGTATCCGCAAGGATCTGCCGGAAGAGCAGGGCGATCAACCTGCGATTCTGGCGGAGGAGACAGCTATGCGCGCTTACTTCGGCAGGACGATCGACTGTAACGATTTTGAGTACGGGATTGGCGTCCTTTCCCGCTGTCCTTCTGAATTGATGGAGGTGGAGCTTCTGCCTCAGCCGGAGACTATGGAGCAGCGTGCGGTGATCGTTGTGAAGGTCCGTCATGGAAACAAGAATTTTTACATGGTCAACACCCATCTCGTTTTTGAAGATGATGCCGAAAATGTGCGTGTGAAACAGCTTCAGGCGATCACGAAACTGGTCAAAGAAAAGGGCTATATCCCCGCTGTTCTGACCGGGGATTTCAATGCAAAACCGGAGGCGGAAAGTATTCAGTATCTCGCCGGTGAATGGGGTATGACCGATCTGACGGAATTCTCCTTCCCCGCTGCCACCCCACGTATCCGGATCGATTACATTGCCTGGTATCCCAAAGACGCCTTTACACTGGAAAAACTGGAGGTTGTGAACGAACCGGAAGCCTCCGATCACCGTCCCGTTTTCGCAGATCTTACACCCAACTGTTAAGGATGATCTCTTATGAAAAAAATGGATCTGGAATGGCTGAATATCGCGCCGCTCATCCCTGACTATAAAGATGAGATCACGGCGGACATCAGGAAAATGTATGCGGACGGCATCATCACCTCCACGGCGTTCAGTATGACGCTGGTGCCGGAGGGAGACCCGGTGGTGGACAAGGCATCCATTCTCGGAAAGCGTTTTTCCGACTTCCGGGAGGCTCTGAAGGACTCGGAGGTGCCGGTGGGGATCCTGCTTCAGGCGACCATGGGACACGGCTGGACGCCCAGCGTTCCCGCAAAATACAGCAAGTTTATGCTCAATGATGGCTCGGAACCCTATACGTTCTGTCCGCTGGGCGAAGAGTTCAAGGAATATATCCGGAATATGATCCGTACCCTTGGCAAGCTCAAACCGGCGTTCTTCATGCTGGATGATGATACCCGTATGATCACGGGACGAAACGGCTGTTACTGCAAATTGCATGTGGACCGTTTCAATCGGGAGCAGGGCACAAATTACGACCGGGAAAGTCTGCGGAAAGCGGTGGAGACGGACCGGGAAGTCGCCCGTGCCTACTGGGATCTGCAGAATCAATCCATTGTGGAACTGGCGCAAGTGATCCGGGAGGCGATCGATGAAACGGATCCGCAGATTCATTGCTCCTTCTGCACCTGTTGCGTGGAAGTCCCCGTTGCCGGAAAGATCGCAAAAACGCTTGGGGCTCCGGGACACGATATCACCATCCGGATCAACCACGGACTTTACAAGAACGAATCGCTTTCTTATTACCCTCTCTGGATGTGGTCCACGGCGCGTCAGGCGCAGTTCTTCCCGGAGGAATACCGGGTTCTTGCGGAACCGGATACCTGCCCGCAGAACCGATATTCCACCAGCGCCGCCATGATGCACGCAC
>JAGAPM010000103.1 GCA_017623265.1 Lentisphaeria bacterium
AACTTCAGAAAGCCCACCGTACAGACAGAACCGGCAAGGATCTTCATCCCCGCAGTCTTTCGCACCGGGACACTTTCGCCGGTCAGGGCGGACTGATCAAGCGTGGCGGAGCCGGAAATCACCGTGCCGTCCACCGGAATGGCATCGCCGCCCCGGATGATCACCGTATCTCCCGCTTTGATCATGGAGAAGGGGATCTCCTGCTCGTTTCCGTCCTTCGCCTCAATGATTGCTGTTGCCGGACGCAGGTTCATCAGTTTTGTGATAGCGTCGCCGGTATGCCCCCGGCTGATCGTCTCCAGATATTTCCCCAGCGTCACGATCACCAGGATCATCCCCGCCGTTTCAAAGTACAGTTCCCGCATCATTTCCGGATGGGGCGAAAACATCAGATATCCAATGACACCGATGCTGTAAAGGATCCCGGTTGCCGTGCCGACCGCCACCAGCGTTTCCATATCCGGGATCCGCTTGAACAGGTGTTGGAAACCCCGGATGTAATAGTGTCGGTTCAGGTAGAGGATCGGCAGCAGCAACAGCAGTTGGATCATAGCAGAAGCAAAGAAACTTTCCGCCAGCGCAGCAGGGAGCGGCAAGCCCAGAAATCCCGCCAGCGAAAGATAGGAAAGGCACAGCAGAAAGATCAGGGAGATGAAGAACTGTTTGCCGAGCGTCTTCCGTTCCGCTCTGTTCTGTTCTGCCGGATCAGCCATAGTTTCCTCCTGAAACGGCTGAATGGTAAAACCGACCTTTGTGACCGCCTGCATGATCTTTTCCGGTGTCACCCGGTCCGGATCATAAGCGGCGAGGAGCGTTTTTTCCAACAGGCTGACTTGTGCGGTCTTGACGCCATTCAGCTTCCGGACCGCCGCTTCCACATGGCTTTGGCAGGCGGAGCAAGCCATACCGTTTACGAGGAATTTCTGTGTTTTGATCATACTTTCACACTTTCATCGGATGAGACGGTTAATCAATCGTCGTCGTCATCATCGTCGTCTTCGTCAGCCATATCTTCGGCAACATCCATCAATGCTTCGATTTCTCTTGCACTGGTGAGCGGCACCTGGAACGTGATCCGGTTTGCCGCGTCCAGACCGGGGATCATGACCCGTTTGATCTTGGCGCGGATCGCATTTTCTGCAGCATCGTCCCGTTCCGGCTTGAGACCGGCATTGAAGGCACGTTCTCCTGCCGCTTTGGAGGTGTACTCGATGGAGACCGTTGCCAGCGCTTCTTTGCCCGCCGGCTCGATCCAGATAACCTGGGTTACCGTTTTAAGCCCCTTCTTTTCCTGTCCGACAGCAAAGAAGAACGCCTTTTTCATGAGGTCTGCGTAAGGCGTGTAAAGATTGCTCTTGCCGTACTGGATGGAACCCCGGTCCACTTCCGTTTGCAGAACACGGTCCGGTGCCGTGAGGATGGCCGTATGGACATCTTCACCTCTTCTCTTGTAGGTGAAACCCGCTTTGCCGTTGACCGTCCCGACCTTCTGACCGTGCCGCATGGCTTGATTTGTCAGGTAACCTTTTGCCATTTCCGGAGAGTCACAGAGATAATCTTCGTATTCGAACTCACTCTGCCGGCTGTCCGCTTCGGCTTTGATGCCAATTTTGAAAGGGGATTGATGGGGCAGAAAACCGGGATTTGTCCGGGTTGTATCTATCCCCATGATCTCGGTTGCATTGGAAGGGGCGGCGGATGCCATCTCATGGAGTGTCTGAGCGTTGACTGTCATGGCGAACATGACACATACGGCAGTGATGAAAACTCTTGCTTTCATGGTGGAACTCCTTTCCTGTTTTTTTCATATTTTTGTGTTCAAGATGGTATATTCTGTTGATAATATAGTCTTGCCTAACTGAAAGTCAAGCGTCAAAATCAGAGCGGTGAAAAATTTTTTCATTTTTTCCCGCGACTTTGTTGCAAGATCTCCGGTTATGTGTTATAGTAACGCAGGAAAAACAAAAGTATTGCAAGGAATTTGAAAAAATGAAGAATATTGTAAAAGTGATCGTTTTGCTGCTGGGGGTTGCTCTGCTGCTCAGTGGCTGTTCTTATGCGGAAGCGCACCGGAATTCGGAAAATCTGAAACAGGTCAGCGTGGGTATGACCAAAGATCAAGTGCGTGAGATCATGGGTGAACCGGTTCAGGCGAAGTACAGTCTGGACAATGTATGGTTCTATTTTACCCGTGTTTGCTGGTCGGATGGTCAGGTGACCCGGGATGAATGCACGCCGCTGGTCTTTAATGAAGAAGGTATTCTGAAGGGGATCGGCTATCCTTATTATCAGAAAATTCTGGATCAGGACAGCGCGCAGCGTCAGTATGTGAACGAATTGCTGTAAAAAGATCATTTTTTCTCAAAAAATTTTATTTCAACGGCTTGCATTTTTCTGAAAGGGCGTTACAGTAGTCAACAGTCAGGCGGGCGACGTTGTTCACCACGAGGGTGGAAACGGTGAAATTGCACCTGATTGTAAAACGTAAAAATTTACGGTGATACTGCATGGCAGCCCTGCAACGGGGCGCAAAGATTTGAACTGTTCAGATCCATCCGGTGACGGAACAAAAACAACACGCCGCACCCTCTTTTAGAATCCTGACCACTCTCTCTTGGAATGACCATAGTTGTATTGTACGCAGATTTTTACAGCAACATGCAGCGGAAGCTGCGAAAGGAACACCCAGCATGAATATTTATGTTGGAAACATGCCGTACTCAATGACGGATGCCGAAGTCAAAGAGTTGTTTGGTGCGTATGGAACAGTGGATGCCGTCCGTATCGTTATGGACCGGGATTCCGGAAGACCCAAAGGATTCGCCTTTGTGGAAATGAACAACGCCGGTGAAGCAAAAGCCGCAATCGAAGCGATCAATGGCTCCGAAGTCGGTGGCAGAGCTCTCGTGGTCAACGAAGCCCGTCCCCGGGAAGATCGTCCCCGGAACAACTTCAACCGCCGCGGCGGTTTCGGCGGTGGCAAGCGCCGCTTCGAACAGTAAGTTCACTCCCCTTTGATTTCTCAAGACGGACACCGGTAAAACGATGTCCGTTTTTTTGTGCCGTGAATCGGAAGCCGCCCCGGCAGCCCCAAGGGCTGATTTATTTGTGCGCCTCAACTGCACGCTGTTTGTTTGGCGCACGATTCGGGTAAAACAAATCCACCCGTGCCGCAAGCGAGTTTGCGAAGCCGAGCCATGTGGCAAATAAATCCCCCCGTGCCGCGAACAAGCGCAGCGCAGTTGGGCGGCACTACAAGAAGGGCGCTTTGCGCCCCTGTTTTTGACGGCTCCCCCCTTACCCCCATTCATGCGATCAGTCGCCCGTCAAAAACAGACCCGTCCGGATCACCGGGGAACTTTTCCCCGGCGACATAAAGGAACAGAGCGTCAAACAAAAACAATAAAAAAGCACCCCGCTGTGACTGACAACGGGGTGCATCCTGTCTGATAGAACCGGGCTCTTACTTCAGATTTTCCCGGATCAGTTCATTGATCTGTTTACGGAGTTTCAGCACATTCTGTTCGCCCCGCGGATATTCGGTCATGGTCATCTTCTTGACTCTGCCGGGAGTTGCCTTATCCAGCAGCTCGTTGACTTTTTCCGTGCCGATGAGTTTTTCCAGCAGACGCAGTGCCCGCAGGTCCTGCAGCCCTTCTGCAAAGACTTCGTGGTGGATGGATTCCACCGGCGTGCCGTCTTTGCCCGGATAGACCATGAAGGCATCGCCCGGGGGGAAGGCAAAGTTGCTGTTGGTATCTTCGTACGGATTCAGGGGGAACTGGGAGAGGGTGCTGAACCAGAAGTTGAAGCCCCACTGCAGGAAGCCTTCGATGTCGTACCGGAAAAGCAGTGCGCCGAGGATACGGTTCCGGGAGGAGGGGAAGTGGAGGAACCGGTTGCTGACCTTGTGAGTCTGTCCGCAGCAGTAGTATGTCCACAGCGGCTTCACATTGGCTTCCACGAAGGGTTCAATATGATTTTCGCTGGGGATGGGCAGGGGAACCAGACCGGTCTTGTAGAATTCCACGCTGGAGAGGGCATCGCAGACCCGGAAGCCTTTGGTATATTTCCGCAGGGTTTCAGCAGCGATTTTGAACTTTTCCATATAGTTGGCACTCGGTTCATCGGAGCAGTGGAAAAACACATTTTTCTGCATCTTTTTCTGCTTGAAGTACCCGGTCAGTTCCGGCATCAGCGCTGCCAGGAAGTCGTGATATTCTTTGGAGTCGGATGCCGTATGCCAGCCGAAGATCTTTTCTTCCTTGCCATTGACCGTTGCGACGATCTTCGGAGCGTATTCTGCACCCCACTGGGAGAACAGGTGGGAGATCTCGAAATATTTGATCCCGTACTTCTTCGCCAGCGTGATCCAGCGGTCCGGCAGAGAGAAATCAAAACTGTACTTGCCCTTCTTGTCCACCGTGACTTTGACCAGCTGGACGGTGGGGCGTTCTCTGCCAACTTCCGTATCCAGCGGCGGCGTGAAGACCGGCGTCAGGACCATATTGCTGCCGTGTTCGGCGTAGCTCTTGAAATAGTTTTCCACCAGCGTCCAGTATTCTTCGCTGAAGACCGGCGCATTGTAATAGACCGAAAGACAGTCCGAGTGGAACCAGTGCGTTACGATCAGGTCCTGCGGCGGCAGAACGGCGTTCAGCACTTCCAGATTGACCGTGACGCTCTTGCTGACCACGGGATCGGTCCCGCCCGGTTTCGGTCCCGCATGAAGCGTTACTTTGACCGGATAAATCCCCGCCTTGCAGGTCTTCGGCACATCCACCGTGATCCAGACTGTTTTCCACTGGTTGACGGTGTAACGGAACGTGCCGTTTTCCAGCGGATAGAGGATATCGGGATAGAGACCTGGTTCTTTGGAGATAATATCATCATCAAAATCGTATGCCGTGTGACGGACCGGCACCAGTTCGGTGCGGCGGGCAAGCACGTTCTTGAGAGGGGATTCTGTTTCCACGTGCATATAGCCGCCCC
>JAGAPM010000104.1 GCA_017623265.1 Lentisphaeria bacterium
CGGATCACCGATACGCTCAAACGGAGCGTGGATGGCACGGTTGCGGAAACGGTCTCCCGGGATGAGATGTTCGGAGCGGAAACGCCCCAGATGTTCCGGCTTTCCCTGTTTCTCCCGGCGATCCGGAAGATCTTTGCTTCCGGCGTAAACTGCACGGATGATGCGCAGGTGATGGAACTTTCCGGCAGTCCCGTTTCGATCGTGGAGAATGTTACGCCCAATTTGAAGATCACGCTGGACGCTGATTTGCAGCTCTGCCGTGCGATCCTCCGCTGAAAATCCTTACTTTTTTTCTTGACATTCCCCTTTTTGCATGTATGTTATAGCGGAACATGTCAACAAATAAACTTTCAAACAGGAGAATTGATTATGTCCGAAAAGATCGTTGCCGGTTTCGGTGAAGTGATGATCCGTCTTGCCCCCGCAGGAAAACTGCGTTTCAGCCAGGTGCTTCCGGGAGAATTGGAAGCCACATTCGGCGGCGGCGAAGCCAACGTTTGCGCCTCTATTGCCATGATGGGCGGAAAGTCCCGCTATCTGACCGCTCTGCCGGATAATGTGCTTGCCAGATCCTTTGCCGCCCAGCAGCGCGGATTCGGCACGGATGTGGAAAAGATCCGTTATGCAAAATGCGGCAGAATGGGGATCTATTTTGCAGAACAGGGCGCCGCCCAGCGCGGTTCCAATGTGGTCTATGACCGGGAATACAGCACCATTTTCATGCTCGGTCCGGAAGAATATGATTTCGATTCCATGCTGGCGGGCGTGTTCCACTTGCATGTGACCGGTATTACGCCTGCTTTGAGCGAAAATGCCTACCTCTCCACATTGGCGATCGTGAAGAAAGCCTCTGAAATGGGGATCCGGATCTCCTGCGACCTGAACTTCCGGAAGAAACTGTGGAAGTGGGGCGGCGTGCCTGCCAAAGAACTGGCTTGCAAGTGCATGAAAGAGATCGTGGCATTTGCGGATGTGATCATCGGCAACGAAGCGGACGCACAGGATGTGTTCGGGATCGCCTCCGAAGGCAGCAGCGTGGAAGACGGCAAAATCAACATCAAGGGGTACGGCGAAGTTGCCCGCAAGCTCTGTGCTGCATTCCCCAAGGCGTCCTATGTGGCGATCACGCTCCGGGAAAGCATCTCCGCCGACCACAACAACTGGGGCGGTATGCTGTACGATAAAGCGAACGATGCGGAACATTTTGCACCGCTTGCGGCGGACGGAACCTATCAGCCCTATGAGATACGGGATATTGTGGACCGGATCGGCGGCGGCGACTCCTTCTCCGCCGGTCTGATCTTTGCACTGACCAGCGATGAATTCTGCGCCCCGGCAGATGCCATCCGTTATGCCGTTGCAGCAAGCTGTCTCAAACACTCCATCCACGGCGACTACAACTACGCAAGCAAAGATGAAGTGGTGAGCCTGATGAAGGGCAATGCATCCGGCCGTGTCCAGCGGTAAGCGTTTTACAATTTGCTGATCACATCTCTGGTGATGATCAGCCCCTCTTCCAGAAGTGCATCACTTCCGGCAGAAGATACGGAGAGTCTGAGAAACGGACTCTCCGTAAATTTTTGTACGGCAAATCGGTTGGAATGATATACCGAAACGCCCTCTTGCGCCAGCAGTTCCTCCAATTTGATCCCGTCGGTACAGTGCGGGGGCAGGGGGAGCGAACGGAAAAACGAACCGTGTTTGGTGGCATCTGCGTACTCCGGAAAAATTTTGTCAAAGATTCTGTTTGCCCGGAGAGCAAGATCATGTTTGCCCCGCAGGATCTGTTCTGCTTTCCCGCTCATGATCAGTTCCGTCATGATCTCTGCGTCAATGGAGGAGGTTTTGATGTTCAGGTGAAAAAGACCACTCAACAGTTTTTCCCGATAGGGTTCGGGGAAGGCGGCAAAGGTGACGCGCAACCCGCTGCAGACATTGCGGGTTGAACCGCAGATATAGACTGTCTGTTCCGGCAACCGGGCGAAAAAAGGCTTGCCGGGCGTGGTACGCAGCATACCGCCGTGGTCGTCTTCGATCAGCACAAGATTATACCTGTGGATGACTTCTGCCAGCGCATCTTTCCGGTCTTCGCTGAGGGTGATGGTGGTGGGATTGGCACAGTCCGGCATCAGGAACACGCCGGAAATTTTTTCTTTCCTGCAGAGCGCATCCAGTTTTTCCGGCAGCATCCCTCCTGCATCGCCCGGGACGGGAACGAGGGGGATGTGTGCCATGCGCGCCGTACCGATCAGGTTGGAGTAGGTGAACTCATCCGTTGCGATCCGGTCGCCCAGTTTGAACAGGGAGAGCAGGGCGGCACTGATTACATTTTGCGCTCCGGAAAAAACCGCCGTATGAGCTGTATCTGTCCGGACGCCGAGCTGTTCCATCCACCGGACACCCGCCGCACGCTGGTGAAGATGTCCTGCCGGTTCAGCATAGCTGAAGAGTTGATCCAGATACCCTTTTCGCAGTACATTTTCTGCTGCTCCGATCACGGTCCGGCTGACCGTATCAAAACTGTTCACGATCCCCAGTTCAATGGTGTGCTCCCGTTTCTCCGGCGTCCCCGGCAGAGAGGCAACGAACGAGCCGCGCCCCGTGACGCCGTAGATCAGACTCCGTTCCCGGCAGAGATCGTACGCCCGGGTGACGGTCGTGAAGTTGATTCCGAGATAGTCCGCCAGTTCCCGCTGGGGCGGCAGACGGGTCCCCGGCGCCAGCTTGCCGGAGAGAATATCCGCTTCCAAATGGTTGGCAAGGGAGAGATAAACGGGGCGGGTCAGTTCGGATTTTTCCGGTGACCAGCTCATGAAGTATTTTTCAAAGGAATTGACCGGCATAATAAGTTTTTCTCCATACATTTTTGATTATTGTCGTAATTTACCTCTTTTTTTACCGTTTACAAGTTCAAATTTTTTTCATTTTTTACAATTTCTGCTTGATTTTTTTCAGACCGGTGCTTTAGTATGGGAGAAACCCGAATTTTAACCTAAAACTTTGAACACAGGAAAAACAATAATGAGCGAAAAACTGAAAGTCGGCATTATTGGCTGCGGGACCATCGGGTCCACCCACGCAGACTCTTATGCCAAGGTCGATACGGTGGAAGTTGTTGCACTTTGCGATATTCTCCCGGATCGCCTGGCGGAAAAATCCAAGCGTCACGGCATTGCCAAGACGTACGAAAACTACCACGATCTTCTGGCTGATCCCGAGATCGAAGCGGTCAGTGTCTGTACGCCCAATGACATGCACGCTCCCATCGCCATCGATGCCCTCAAGGCAGGCAAGCACGTCATGCTGGAAAAACCCATGACCCTGAATGCGGATCTTGCCCGTCAGATCGTGGCTGCACGCGATGCTTCCGGCAAGACCCTACAGCTCGGCATGGTCTGGCGTCAG
>JAGAPM010000105.1 GCA_017623265.1 Lentisphaeria bacterium
CAGAGTCATTGTTGCCTGTGCCATTGCGGCGGGTGATCTGCCGCCGTTCCGGTTGAACTGGGTCAGACGCAGGGTCAGATCGGTGCTTTTTTCCGGATCGCCATCCATGGAGTAGGTGACGATCGCCCGGTTGTACTGGGCTTTCGGGATGGAGCGCAGATAGCAGTCCCGTGCGCCGTCAAAGGGGGAACGGGAGAGATAGCCGTCACATTCCAGCATATAAGTGCCCTTGTTTTCCTGACAGAGCGCTGTGGGGAAATGATCTTTGAACGCGGAGGGCAGGGGGACATCCAGCGTCAGACCGTTTTCCAGTTTTTTGAGGGGCAGGACCTTGAATTCGGACCAGGGGTAGCCGGAGCCGATCTTGATGGACCTCACCGGACCGTCGCCGGGGATATTGCAGTAGAAATTATCATCGATCCACAACTGATTGCCAATGATCTGGAACTCAAAGGTATGATCTGCAACATCGGTTCCCTGTCGATCCCAATCGCCAAGAAGGGAGGCGATCTGGTGATCCTCATAACGCCACTGGAGATAGGGTCTGGTATAAAGTTTATCTTTTGCTCCCGGACCGCTGACGGTCAGTAAATTATCGTAGAGATATTTTGTGATATTGACCGGTTTTCGCTCTGTGACCAGTTTCCCGTCAACCAGCTTTGAAACATTCTGCAGTTCCTGTGTCTGGTACTGCTGTTGGGCGGACTGGAACGTGTAAACGGCAGGTTTTTCGCCGCCGGTATTCATTGCCATGGTTACTTGTGTATTCGGAACCTTTGTCCGCATGGAGAAACGCAGACCTTCCGCCGGGACCTCCAGCGTGATCCCGTCTGCGGGGATCACGGCGCCGGCAGGCTGATAAGTTTCCACTTTCAGATCGTCCAGCTGGATCGAACCCGCGCTGGAGAAGTTCAATCCGGTCAGCACCGCATTCTCCGGGATCCGGGTGGATGCTTCAAATTGCATTTTTCCATCCCGTTCCACCCACAAAGTGACCGCCCCCTTGAAGACGCGGACTTCAACCTTTGCCCAACGCCGGTTCGGCAGGTAATTGTGCTTGTATTTGCGCAAGGTGGAAACATTCGGATGAGCAGATTTGCAGTTGTAACCGGTAAAACGGGAACCTTGCGCCCAGTCGATCACCGCTGTGAGAGAAGCCGTTTTCCCTTTGCCTTCGGTATTTTTTTCAAAAAAGTTCAGATTCGCAGAAAACTGCCTTTTGTCATCACGAAAGTTCACCAGAAATGAATATTTGAAGTTGCCGGTCTGAAGATCCGCCGGGATCGCAATGGGCTTTTTCAATGCCTGAGCATTGGGCTTTTCCGGATTCAGGGTCAGCATTTTCAAACTGCCGGTATGTTCCGAGATATGGGTGCCATTAATGAAGTTCTCTACATGATCACCGTAATGATCAAAGGGTTCGTAAAGAATGGTTGCCCCCTGCAGTGCAGCACTTGTCGCTCCGAGCAAAGCGAAAGCCAGCAGAGATTTCTGCCATTTCAGTTGAGGATGCATAAGACTTGTTCCTTTCTGTTGTTCTGCAAAAACATAGCACAGTTCTATGTATAATACAACTCCAGAAAGGAACTTCTTACATCATCTTATCATATTTTTTTCTCAGAAAAGTTTTGAGCGGTCGATCTCGATGTGACCTTTTAAGATGTTGGAACTGTTCCGCAATTCAAACCGGTTGTTCGGAAGGGCTTTCAACTGGTCGCTGACAACGCGGAAATGATCCGGGAAAATGAATTGCATCCCTGCGGGGAAGGGGATTTCTCCGGACAGCGTGAAAATGCCATCTTTGCAGCTCAAGTCCATTTTTCCCCCGGCAGTGTGCAGCCCGGTGAGTGTGTAATCCTTTCCGGGAAGAAGTCCGGAGGGTGAGATCCCGCCGAAGAGGATCAAAGCATTTTCGCCGTCTTCCAGAATCAGACGGTGGATCATCAAATTGAGATAGCGTCCGTTATTGCTGGCATTGGGCTGCCACGGTGTAAATGCCTCATCCACCGTGGAATAGCGTTCCTGCATCAGATAAAGATCGGGCGTCATGCCGCATTGACGGAAGGTCTCCGCTGCCAGCCATGCTTTTTTCCATTGTCCCAGCCGGCAGTAAAAACAGAACATATTTTCTTCCATATTGCCGATGTAATGGATTTTATCAAACAGAGGTGCCCCGAAACGGTCGTCAAACATCTTTCTTTCACTGTATTCAATAAATTTGCGGAACCGTTCTTCCTCCGGCGAGGCGAAGCCGGTCAACAGAAACAACAGAGAACTGCACAGAGCGGTAAATGAGCGTGCAATGGTTCCTTCATCGGAAAGTTTCCGGTCAATAAAGCCATCCTCCCGGCGGACGGAGTCGATGGCGCGGGAAAGATCCGTGCGGTAGATCTCCACTTCATCGGCGATCTCCTGATATTCCGGATGACCGATCTTTTTCAACAGACGGGCGAATTGTTCCACCCCGGCAAAGCTCCACGCATCCGTAAACGTAATGATATAGCCTTTATCCGCATCCGTTGCACAGGCAAAGGGCATAACGCCGAATCCCAGTTTTCTGCTGCCGTCCGGCAGGTAACAGCGGGTCGCTTTGACCTCACCCAGGATCCAGCGGGCGGCACGGAACATTTTGGGCAGAAACGCTTCCAGAAAATCGGGATCATTGGCGCAGAGTGCATATTCTCCGGCAAGCAGCAGCGCCGAGCCGGACGCATTTGCCCAGCGGGGACCGGTGGTGCCGACTGCGCCTTCCAGACTTTGAAAATTCCCTTCCGGCGGCGTTCCGCCATCCTGAAGTTTGAAGATGAAATCCAGTACCTTCCGTACCGGTTTGAAATGCCCCAGACGCACCATGGGCAGCAAGCAGCACATGGCTTCCCAGACCCAGACATAAAACCGTTCGGACCTGCCTCCCTGCGAGGGCTGGCAGACTTTTCCCAGAGTGGGGCTTTGCTGCTCCAGAAGCAACTGGAGAGAATTCCATTGCAGTGCCTGAAAAATATGCGTCTCCCGGGGATCCGGAAATTCTGCCCGGCAAGCACTGCGCTGCGATTCCCAGAAGGTACGGTTCTTCCTGCACACGGTTTCAAAATCTTTTTCCAACGGCAGCCGCGTACCGGAAAAACGTACTGCCAGCGTAAAGGATGCCCGTTCTTCCGGCTGCAGTTCTCTGGCAAAACGCATCAGTCCCTTCTTGTTTTTTAGCTGCATTGCGGGAGGAACGATATAGGGGCGGCTGCAGCCGAACCGGGTGTTATAGTCTTCGCTGCGGAAGGAGCAGTCATTCATTTCATCCACATCGAAGCCGTTGTTTTCAACGACTTCCGGGTGTTCCTCCGCCGGGTTCAATTTTTCCCAGTGTGAGACATCCCAGCGGAACGGGAAATAATGATACTCCATCACGTCCCTTTCCC
>JAGAPM010000106.1 GCA_017623265.1 Lentisphaeria bacterium
CCCGAGAAGCTGCATATCCACGCCGCCGCAGGAATCCATTGTGGCTTCGTATTCGGCAGCTGCGGCTTCCAGATCGTCGGCAACGCCGTTGGGAACGTAGGTGTTGCGCTTGTCGATGTTGATTTTGTCGAACAGGTGGAAGTTCATGTAGTAGCGATAGGAATCCTTGTTGCTGCCGTCGAAACCAACATATTCATCCAGGTTGAAGGACTTGCACAGGGAGAAGTCCAGACCTTCATTTTTGTGCCAGTCTGCCAGATAAGCATAGAGGCGTTCCATGGTTCTGCCGGTGGCGAGACCCAGGTTGTAAGCCGGTTTTGCTTTCACGGCATCGGCGATGATCTTGGCTGCGAGCTTCGCAGCTTTGTCGGCGGTCGGCATGATAATGACGTCCATTTGTATAACTCCTTTGGGCTTACGCCCGGTTGATTAGTTAAAGGTTGTTCACCTGTGATTTCAGTTCAGACCAAAGAATTTTTTCGGTTCGCTGTAACACATCATCTGCACCAGTTTGTATGCAATATGATCCGGGATCCTGCCCCGTTCGACCATTTCGCCCACCACATCGCACAGGGTACGGCGGAACATTTCAAAGCGGGAGGAATAGCTCAGGATCTTCCGGGAGTCGGAGACCATTCCGGCGAACGAGGCAAAGAGGTCCACACTGGAGATATATTCCAGCTGACGCTTCATCCCGATGGAGGTATCGTTGAGCCACCAGGCAGAGCCGAGGCGGACTTTGCAGCCGAATGCGCGGGAGACGGTCGCCAGAGACGCCTGATGACCGGGATCCAGACAGTACAGAATGGTTTTGAGTTTATCGTCAAAAAGGTTCAGGAACTTGCAGAGGGGCTTCACAATGTCGATCATGTGATCGGAAACATCGCCGCCGGTATCGGGTCCGAGAGTATCGAACAGCACATCACGAACGTCACGAACGGCACCGATATGCAGCTGGAACACCCAGCCTTTTTCGGCATCCAGTTCGGCAAATTTCCGCATGAGACAGCTGCTCCACACATCTTCTTCGGCGGCGGTCGCAGCAGTGCCGGAAAGGACTTTCTGCAGGATCGCTTCGGCTTCCGCATCGGTGGCGGCGCCATCGTAAGGCTTTTCGATCCCGTGGTCGCTGGCGATAGCGCCCCGTTCCGCAAAGAAATCGTGGGATTTTTTCATTGCCTGCATCAGGTCCGCAAGAGACTTGATCTCCACGCCCCAGCGGCTGCCCAGTTTGGAAAGATATTCTTTGAAATCGGGCTTCCGGATCTTCATGACCCGGTCCGGACGCCATGTGGGACGCACCAGCACTTTGCCGAAAGCGGCGTTGGCGCGTTCGTGATCTTCCAGTGTATCGGCGGGATCGTCCGTGGAACACATCACTTCAATATTCATACGGCGGATGAGGGACTGGGGCTTGTTTTCGTCTTTTGCCAATGCCTCACAGCAGCCCTGCCAGAGTTCTTCGGCAGTTTCGGCGCAGAGCAGAACGTTGTCGAAACCGAGGAACCGCAGATCCAGATGGACCCATTCATACACCGGGTTCCCTGCAAATTCGGGGAAGACTTCTGCCATGGCGATCCACTTTGCGTGGTTATCCGTATTCTTACCGGTGATGAGTTCTTCGCTGACGCCCCGTTTGCGGAGCATTTCCCACACATAGTGGTCCGTGGCGGCGAAAAGTTCCCAGGGATCGGTGAAAGGGGTATTGTCTGCGATCCGTTTCACATCTGCGTGATTGTGAGCGTCGATGACCGGCAGTTTCGCAACGGTGCTGTAGAGCGCCTTTGCCGTCTCGGAACCGAGAAGATAATTGTTGTCCAAAAATGCCATGGCTTATCCTTTCGTTGATTTCCATTTTACGGTAATATAATCCACATTCCATGAAAATCCAGAAAAATTATCACAATTTTACTTGATTTCATGCCAACTTTGTCTATATTTCACCTCAAGGAGTAAAGAAATGAAGAAACAAACTGTGATTTGCGGCGTACTTCTGTGTGATGGCACCGGGG
>JAGAPM010000107.1 GCA_017623265.1 Lentisphaeria bacterium
ACGATTTCTGTCAGGCGCAGGGCTTGCCGAACTGGATCGGCAGCCGAGTCGGCTCCGGCGTCTCCGAGGCGGCACGGCTGGCGGCGGCAACGCTCCCCAACTGCACCCTGCCCTCCGATTGCGTCATCACCCGGATGTATATGACCGACGACGTTCTGGCGGACCCCTTTGAACTGAACGGCTGCCATGTGACACTGCCGGAAAAACCCGGTCTCGGCTTCGACATCGATCCGGAAAAACTCACCCGCTACGCCCCGGAAAAAATCAAACTCTGATCCAAAACAGGAGAATGGATATGAAAATTGTACTTGCTTCCGATCCTTTTGCTTATGAATTAAAACGGGCGCTTGCCGCTCATCTGAAAAAATCCGGGCATACCGTGGTGGATGCCGATTTGTACAGCAACGCCGCTTTTTATATCGCCGCTGCCGACGGCGCAAAAATGATCGTTTCCGGCGCTGGCGACTGCGGGATCTTTCTCTGCGGGACTGGTGCCGGCATGAATGTTGTCGCCAACAAGATCCCGGGGATCACGGCTGTTGCGGTGGAATCCACGTTCACAGCGGCGAAAGCGAAGATCATCAACAATGCCAATGTGATTACCATGGGGGCAATGGTCGTGGGCAAAGAGCTTGCCTGTGCTATGGCAGACGCCTGGATCAAGGCGGAGTTTGCGGAAGGTCTGGACGCCAAAACGGCAGATTTTCTGCGGGATGCGGAAAAATTCATCGCCGCTCTGGAAAAGTAACTCAATCCCGGAATGAGGGTGCGCCGGGATATTTTTTCAGGTCCCGTTCCGCCGAGAAAAAGTAAAAGATCTGCCATGCTGTCAGCCAGAGGATCAGTCCGGCGAGGCTGAGAAGCGGTCGGTCTTTTATGGCGATCAAACAGATCAAAATCCCGGTCAGGGTCAGCAGATAGTAAATCCAACTGCGGACATACGCAAAATTCAGGATCACGCCGCACCACTTGTGCCGGGCAGAAAGATACAGGAATGTGCGGGGGTCGTTCGGATTTTTGTACGGTAGTTTTTTCATCGTTCCCCTCAAAAAGCACCGGTCTCAAGAAATCTGCGGATCAGATTTGCGGTGTATGGATCATACATCATCGTTACATGGTCCACATTGCAGAAAGCGGCAGCCTTGGCATCGGGCGCAATGGCGGAGGACTTTTCCACCAGACCATCCGCCTCCCGGCTCAAAAAGAGTCGTCCGGGCCAGTGACCGTTTTTCGTACTGGCAATGACGCCGATCTCCAAACCGGGGATATCCGGCGTAGTGATCGTTTTCCGTGCGGAAGTTTTCAGGGCGTAAAGGGGTTTGTGGATCATCCCCATAAAAGGGATCCACAGGGCGATGTCCGCCAGTTTTGATCCGTAATGAGGCGTGCCGACACACACGAGGCGTCGTGCGTTGGCAGGCTTTTTCCGCTGGAGATACTCCCGCGCCATCAGCCCGCCCATGCTGTGACCGGCGATGTAAAGATTTTCATATTTTTCCGGTTCCGCCGCCTCAATGTCCCGAATCAGCTTCTCCACACAATCTTCAAAGCAGTCATAAGTGGTGGGCAAATCAGGCGTAATGATGTCGCATCCCTCCGCGAGCATGGCTTCTTTCCAGAACTGCATATCCTTTGCGCCCTTGCAGTAGCCGTGGATCAGCACGATCAGATTCTTTGCAGTCTTTTCCGTCTGTTTCATCTTTTCTCCCGTCGAATCCATCTCTGCGCCCGCAAGAGGGAGCAGCAGCGATAAGATCAAAGTAAACCATATTTTCTTCATTTCAGTAATGCCGTCTTTTCTGTATTTATCCTTATATAATATAATCTAACATTTTCCGCTGTTTTTTCAAGTGCGTCCCGGAGAAAAGTGAAAAAGGGATCTGCCGCCGGTTGACTTTGCACCTTTCCGGTGTTATATTGCGGATGGAAAACCAATCAATATCAAGGAGAAAATATGAAATTGAAAAGCGCCATTGTCTTTCTGCTGCTGACTGCGGCAACGTGCTGTTTTGCAGCAAAGACTCCCTTCAAGTTCCACCAGCTCTTTACGGATAACGCCGTATTCCAGCAGAATACGGAAAAACATCCATTCCGTGGATACGCACCCGCCGACAGCAAAGTTGAAGTCCAGTTCAGAGGGAAGACTGCCACCGTCACCGCAGATGAAAAAGGCGAATGGTGCGTTTATCTGCCCACCGGATCTGCCGGAACCGATTTTGAACTGACAGCGACCTGCGATGGCAAAACGATCACGGCGAAAAATCTTGCTGTGGGTGAAGTCTGGCTGGTCTCCGGTCAGTCCAATGCGTACTTTCCGCTTAAAAACTTCAAGGATGGCGCAGAATGGGCAAAGGATTCCGGCTATCCTCAGATCCGTTTCCAGCTCCAGACATGGCAGCCGCCCCACATGCGGAAAGATGACCGCTGGCAAGTCCTGAACGAACAATCTGCCATGAAGTTTTCCGCTACGGGCTTTTTCTTTGCGAAAGAACTGCACAAACGCCATCAGGTGCCGGTGGGGATCATTGTTGCTGCAGGCAACGGCAGCACGATCAACAAATGGATCCCTTCCGATGCCCTTGCAGAGATCCCGCATGCACAAAGCCGCCTGATCATACCGTTGCAAAACGCCCGGAAAGCCTACCCGGAAAAACTGAAACAGTATGAGGCGGAACTGGCAAAACGGAAAGGAATGAGCGAAGAAGAAGTGAAAAAGCTGCCGAAATTGCGCCGTCCCTTGCCTCCGTTCCAGCTTTACAGCGCTCTGTTCAATCAACTGGTTTCGCGTCTTACCGGACTTCCCATCCGCGGCGTGATCTGGTATCAGGGCGAAGCAGATGCCATGTTTGCCTGGGGCTATATCTACCGGGAATATCTGGAAAAACTGAGTACAAGCGACCGGAAACATTTCGGCAGGGCGGACCTGCCCTTCCTGGTGGTGGAGATCCCGTATGATGGGAACAACCACATC
>JAGAPM010000108.1 GCA_017623265.1 Lentisphaeria bacterium
CAGCTCGCTTGAACTTGCCGGAATCGGCGACTTCAACGGCGACGGCAAGGCAGATATCCTGTGGCAGGCAGCAGACGGCGGTCTCCACTGGGGCGAAGCTCAAGCCGGCAAGCTGAACAATCTGACCACGATCGCCTGATCCAGGTCACAGTTTGATCCATAACTCCCGTGTCTCCCCCACCCGGAGGAGGCACGGGCGTTTCCGGTGTTTAAAGGATACAACCTGCCCTTGCATGTGTTTTTCCAACGCCGGACATTCCTGCCGGATCATCCGGGAAGAGTTCGGCAAGCCCCGGCAGCAAATACGCCTGATTCAATCAGCAACGGCTGATTTTTTGTAAATAAAAAAACGATTCCCGTTTGAAAATCACCGTTCCGCATATATATTTTCAGCGATAAAAAAATGAATACGATCGAGTAAATGTGATTTTATGAGCGAAAGAATCGACAAGCTGACTTACCGGATCCGTCGCAAGTGGCGCGAACACAAGGAGAAAGATCCGAGCGGAAAAAGTTTCATCCGATACGTTTTCCGTTTTCTGTTTTACAAGATCCTGTTTTTTCCCCACCGGTTTTACAGCAAAGGCCTTGAGACCTGCAGCCCGGATACGGTGAACATTGCAGTCTATCTCTCCGGCGGTCTCGGAGACTGCGTGGTGGGGATGCGTCTTCTGCAGCAGCTTTCCACACTTTATCCGGCATGCCGCTTCCATCTGTTCTATAAGACCCCGGCAGTGCTTTCCTGGGTGAGCGAAGCCGTTCCTGCAGTGGAAAGCGTGGAAAGCGCCGAACTTTATGATTACTTCAGCCGTCGGCTCGCCGATTGCGCCATACGTTTGAACACGTTTGTCAAATTCGATCTCACCCGGATCAATCTGCGCAAGATCAAACGGCTTGCCCCCGGTTTTGCCGAGCGGATCAGTATCTCCCGGCAATGGGAAGGCATGAACCGTGTTTTTATCGATCATCATCCCACACTTGACGGGGCATACGCACGCAACGCCGTTGCCCTCGGCTGGCAACGACAGGACGCCTTGAGCCGGCAGTTGGGGTTGCCCCCCTGCGCTCTCACACTCGCCCTGCCCTGCTCCGATACAAAACGGGAAGAGGTCGCTGCCCGGTTCAAACGCTATGTCACCGTAAATACGGGCTTTGACCGTTTTTTCATCATGAGTACGGAAACGGCAACGAAATGTTATCCGGATGCGTATTGGTCCGGGCTGGTCCGTCTGCTCAAGGAAAATATGCCGGATCTGGGCGTGATCCAGGTCGGCAACGGCTGCAGCTACCACATTCCGGAAGCGGATCTGGATCTTTCGGGCAAGACCAGTCTTGCGGAATGTGCCGGACTTCTGAAGGGGAGTCTGCTGCATATTGATATTGAAGGCGGTCTGGTCCATGTTTGTGCCAGCCTCGGCACCCGCTGTGCCGTTCTTTTCGGGCCGACTCCGCCCGCGTATTTCGGTTATCCGGATAACATCAATCTGCGGGACGAAAGCTGCAGTGAATGTTGGTGGGCAACCGAACGGTGGATGGAATGCTGTCCGAAAAATCATCCGGAGAATGTCTGCATGAAACGGCTGACCCCGGAACGGGTTTTTGCAGCGGTCCGGGCACATCTGCAGGAGCATCGGTAAGCGAATGAAAAACTGGTTCAAAACGCAGGCGCTGTATCGTTCTCTTCTTGGCAAAGAGCTGAAAGCGAAATACAAAAACACCTTTCTCGGCTACGGCTGGAGCCTTCTGATGCCGCTGCTGCAGAGTGCCGTGTTTTTTGTGGTATTCAGCCTCTTTCTGCGCTTTCCGATCGAGAATTATTTTCTGTTTCTGACGATCGGGCTTGTGGTCTGGCAATTTTTCTCCAACAGCCTGACTCAAGGAGCGAATGTGCTTGTTGCCAATGCAAATCTGATACGGAAGACCCCGGTTCCGCGGGAACTTTTTGTATCGGCAACGGTAGGTGCAGAACTGGTACATCTGCTGGTGACTCTGCCGGTGCTGCTTGTGTTGAGTCTTCTCTGCGACCGTCATCCGGGCTGGGAAACATTTTATGCGCTTCCTGCGGGGATTTTGAGTCTTGTTCTGTTCAGCCGGGGACTTGCGGGTATGGTTTCGATCCTGAATGCCTATTTCCGGGATCTGGAACGGATCCTGCAGATCCTTCTTCAGATCTGGTTTTATGTGACCCCGATTTTTTACCGTGCGGATCAGATTCCGGAAAGATTCCGTTTTCTGTTTCTTTTCAACCCGCTGTACTACCCGGTGGAGCTGTTCCGGTGCTGTTTTTATGAATCGGGACCGGAATGGAAAAAAGCGATTGCCGGCGTATTGTGCGGGTTGATCGTTTATCTTCTCGGCCGCTGTTTCTTCCGGCGCTTTGAACGGGATCTTGCGGAGGTGTTGTAAGATGTCTGAACGAATTGCAGTTCTTCAGGTCAAAAACCTGCGCAAGGAATTCAAACGGGTCCGGTTGGATTACGGATTGAAAGATATCCTTCTTCACAGCATCAGCCACATCCGTCGCCTGCGTGAGCAGAAAAAGTTTATTGCCCTTGATAACATCAGTTTTGAGCTGTATCCGGGCGAAAGCATGGCGGTTCTCGGCAGAAACGGAGCGGGGAAAAGCACGCTTCTCTCGCTGCTTGCAGGGATCCTTTATCCGACCTCGGGTGAGATCATTTTGCGTGGCAGGACCGGTCTGATGCTGGAATTGGGTTCCGGTTTTGCTCACGATTTGAGCGGCAGAGAAAATATCATGCTGAACGGACTTCTTCTGGGAGCCGATCAAAAAGAACTGCAGCGGCGCATGGATGAGATCATTGATTTTTCAGGGATCGGCGATTTTATTGATGAGCCGCTCCGGACCTATTCGACCGGAATGCAAACACGGCTCGGTTTTGCCATTGCGGTCCATACCCGGCCGGATCTTCTGCTGATCGATGAAGTTCTTGCTGTAGGCGACAGCGAAGTCCGCCGGAAATGTCTTTCCAAGTTAAGCGAAATGAAACAGCAGGGGACCGCAGTTCTGCTTGTGACTCATGCGCTTGATGATGCTGAAAAATTCTGCGACCGTGCGATGTACATAGAGAACGGAGAAATCCGTTTTTCCGGACAGACAGCGGCAGTCATAACTGCGATTAAGGAAAATGCCTGTGAATACTGAACATAAAAAGACAGCCCTTCTTCACTACTGGCTGCAGCACATGCGCGGTGGTGAAATGGTGTTTGCCGAATTCTGCAAACGCTTTCCCGGGGCGGAAATTTTTACCCATACAGTGATAAAAGAAAATCTTTCCGATGCGATCACGGCTCATCCGATCCATGAGTCCCTGATTGCAAAAATGCCTTTCGGCAGAGAGTGCTGCCAGAGTTATCTGCCCCTGATGCCCTTTGCCCTGAAACAATGGAATTTTGACGGCTACGATCTGCTCCTGAGCAGCGAATCCGGTCCGATCAAGGGGATCCGCAAACCGTCCGGCTGCCGGCATATCTGTTACTGTCATACCCCGATGCGGTATCTTTGGGACATGTATGATGAGTACTACGAGTCGGCATCACTGTTTACCCGGCTCGGCATGAGTCTGTTCAAAAAACGACTCCGGGATTATGACCGTCACTCGGCAGACTCGGTTGATACATTTCTGGCGAACTCACACTTTATTGCTGATCGGATCAAGCGGATCTATCAGCGGGAATCGACAGTGCTTTATCCACCGGTGGATGCGGAATATTTCCAATCTGCGCCATCATCGGAGCGCACGCACTTTATCTATGTGGGAGCATTGGTGTGCTATAAACGACCGGATCTTGCCGTAAAAGCCTTTGCAAAACATCCGGATCAGAAATTGATCATTGTGGGCAACGGCCCGATGAAACGGGAACTGCATAAACTTGCCACCCCGAATGTCACATTCATTCACAATGCCGATAAGGAGCAGATCCGTACTCTTTATGCCTCGGCAAAGGCATTGATCTTCCCGGGGATCGAAGACTTCGGGATCGTTCCCGTGGAGGCACAGGCGGCGGGTTGTCCGGTTATCGCCATGAACAGGGGCGGGACATTGGAAACAGTGCTTGATCACAGGTCGGGTATTCTGATTGAAAAACAGGATGTGGAATCCATTCTGAACGGGATCGAAGAACTCTCCGGTCTGCATCTTCCGGAAACGGGAGTACGCGCGCATACGGCTCAATTTACGACACAGGAATTTCATAAAAAACTGGATACTGTGCTGAATGACAACAGCCGGTAACCGCATTGTTTTTCTATTAGTATATTTAAAGATATTTTGCATTCCCCGTTTGACTTTCTGAAAAATCGGGTTAAATTTCAAGTGTCTGAATATTATTTGAAACAGACAGAAAATCCCAAAAAGAAGAAAGCGATTTTTATGAGCGAAATAAACCTTACGGGGCTGCAATGCTTGAAAGCTGTGTTCTCCCAGGTGCGACGGGGAGTCAATTTTTCTGCACTGCTGACTCAAAAAGTCATGCAGGATTATCAGGCGGATGACGTAGCAGTGCTGCTCAAACTCAGTGCCGACCACGGCTTGCGCCCTGAACAGGCGGAAGGACTTGATGTCTTTCAGTCTTACAGCGGGCCTTTTCTGGCGAAACTTTCTGCAGGGAACTGGGTTCTTGTTGCAAACAGCAAACAGCTGATCAGTTCCGAAACGATCAGTCTTTACGACCCCAAAACCGGCAAAGAAAGTATGATTTCTGTCCGTGCAGAACAGTTCAAGGAGCTGTTTTCCGGCAAGAGCATCATTTTTCACAATCTGGCACAGATTGATGCAAAAAAACAGACGCGTCTGACATCTTTCATAGCCATTGCACAACATCACAACACCCGGATCGACATCCGGGAGATCATGCACGAATATGCGGTTGGCGAAGAAGAGGTCAAAGAACGTCATCTCCGTCACATTGCCGCGGATTATAAATTCAAGAGCAAAGAAGTCAAGCTGGGGTGGAAGAAGCTGGAGAAGGCCGGTACCGTTCTGCCCTGTATCGCTGTCAAACGCAACGGGAAGTATGCCGTTCTCTGCGGCATGCGTACCAATGACGGCAAACAGGAAGCGGTCCTGATGGATCCGGAAAAGGACCACTCCGCAGACAACCGGTTCATTTTCCTGACGGAAGAGCAGTACCGAGAAGAGTACACCGGCAAACTGATCCTTCTGAAAAAGATCTTCAGCCTGACGGATGAAGAACAGCCCTTCTCTCTGCGCTGGTTCATTCCGGAATTTGTCAAGAACAAAGGAATCTTCGGCAAGATAGCCCTGATGGTGCTGATGCTGACGATCTTTTCTCTCATCATTCCGCTGTTCTTCCAGATCGTGGTGGATAAGGTTCTGGTGAATCAGGCGTACAATACCCTGAACGTGTTGGGGATCGGGATCCTGATCGCCGTTCTGTTCAATACGGTTGTCAGCTTTGCCCGCAGTTACATGCTGCTTTTTGCCGCAAACAAGATCGATATTTCCACGGCGACCAAAACATTCGCCCGTTTGATGAAACTGCCGGTGGATTTCTTTGACCGGGTCCCCTCCGGGGTCCTGCTCAAGCACATGCAGCAGACCGAAAAGATCCGGGGCTTCCTTTCCGGCAATCTGTTCTTTACCATTCTGGATCTGTGTGCCCTGTGTATTTTTATTCCGTTCCTGCTGTTTTACAGCATACCGCTGACGCTGATCGTGATCGGCTTCTCCACATTGATGGCGCTGGTGGTGGCATGTTTGATCAAACCCTTCCAGAAACGTCTGGATGAACTGTATCAGGCGGAAGGGAAACGGCAAAGTATGCTGGTGGAAACGATCCACGGGATCAAGACTGTGAAATCACTGGCACTGGAACCGGTGGAAAAGAAGATCTGGGATGATTCCACGGCGTATGCCATCAAATCCCACTTCCGGGTGGGTAAGATCTCCATGACCGCCCAGAGCTTGAGCCAAATGCTGGAAATGATGATGATGATCTGCGTGATCTGGGTCGGAACCCTTCTGGTCAGTGACGGTGTCATGACCAGTGGCGCCCTCATTGCGTTTCAGATACTCTCCAACCGTGTGACCGGACCTCTGGTAAAACTGGTGGGGCTGATCCACGAATACCAGCAGATTGCGCTTTCCGTGCGGATGCTGGGCGTGGTGATGAATGCCCCCATGGAACCGGCAGGCGGCGGAGTGCGCAACCCGATCCGCGGTCAGATCGACTTTGAAAATGTTTCGTTCCGGTACCGCCAGGATCTGCCGTTTGTGGTCAGAGACTTCAATCTTTCCATCAAGCCCGGCATGACGATCGGCTTTGTGGGACGGTCCGGATCCGGTAAGACCACGGTCACCAAGCTGCTTCAGGCATTGTACCCGGTAACGCAGGGGTTGGTGAAGATCGACGGAATCGATATCCGGGAACTGGATAAGACCCACCTGCGCCGGAACATCGGTGTCGTACTTCAGGAGAACTATTTCTTCAGCGGTACGGTCCGGGAAAATATCAGTCTGCCGAAACAGAACGCCAGTCTGGAAGAGATCATTTACGCCGCAAAACTTGCCGGTGCAGATGAATTTGTGCAGAAACTGCCCCGGGGTTATGATACCATGCTGGAAGAAAATGCAGCGAACCTTTCCGGCGGACAGAAACAGCGTCTTGCCATCGCCCGCGCCCTGCTGACCAATCCGCCGATCCTGATTTTTGACGAGGCGACCAGCGCTCTCGACCCGGAAAGCGAAGAGGTGATCCGGCGGAATCTGAAAGCGATCGCCAGCGGCAGAACCGTATTGATCGTATCCCACCGGTTGAGCATTGTGAGCCACGCAGATAAGATCGTGGTAATCGATAAAGGCGAGGAATCCGCCTCCGGCACCCATAAGGAACTGCTGGCAAAAGACGGGATCTACAAAGAATTCTGGACCCAGCAGATGAGAGGAGAAGACTGATATATGAAACACGAACAGGAAATACCCGCAAAGATCGTGGAATTTCAGTCCGATGCTCTGGAACTGAAAGACCAGAAACTGCCGTTCATCATCCGCTGCTGTGTGTGGATCCCCTTCATTGTCCTCGCCTGCGCCATCGGATGGGCATGCTGGGCGGAAGTGGATGTGGTGATCCAGGCAAACGGCAGACTTGTCACCGATAAACAGACGATCGTGATGAAACCGCTGGAACGCTCCGTGATCAAAAGCGTCCATGTAAAGATCGGCGATGTTGTCAAGAAGGATGAGATCCTCTTTACATTTGATCCGACTTTCAATCAGGCGGAAGCCGAACGGCTGAAAAATGAACAGATCATGCTCGGTGCGGAACTTGCCCGTCTGGACGCAGAAGCGGAAGGAAGGGAATATACAGCAAACGGCAATCAGCATGAACGGGAACAGCTGGCGATCTTCCAGCAGAACAAGCGCTTTTATGAAGCAAAAATGACCTATTACCGGAACGAGATCGATATGCTGACCGCCGAACTGGCACGTCTGGATGCGGAAGCACAGGACGGCGACTACAAGGATCAGAAGACCCGGCACGAACAGGAACAGTGGGCGATCTTCCGGCAGAATAAAAACTTCTACCTCGCCAAAATCGACTATTTCTCCGAAGCCAACAAGCGGATCGACGCCACGGTCAAGAGCCGTGAAGAAACGCTGAACAAACAGCAGGAACGGCTTGCCCAGTTCCAGAAACTGGAAAAAGAACAGTCCCGCCTGTTTGAATCCACCAGCACGGCACTGCGTGATCTGATCGAGATCACTGTTTCCCGAATGGAGATCGAAGCAAATATCGACATTCTGAAGAACGAACTGTTGGAACTGCCCCACCGGACCGCATCCCTCAAGGCGGAAGAGGAAGCCTTCATTCAGGAATGGCGGAAGGACATCTCGGAAAAACGGGTGGAAGTCCGCCGGAAATTGACCACCATGGAAAACGAGGAAAAAGCGTTCGTTCAGGAATGGATGAAAGGGATCTCGGAAAAACGGGTGGATGTCCGCAGACGCCTGACCGCCGTGCTGAAAGACTTTGATAAAGTCAAACAGCTGTTGGAATATGTGGAACTGCGTTCGCCCTGCGATGCCGTAGTCCATGAGATCGCCACATTCTCTCCCGGATCAGCAGTGCAGGAGGCAGAAGCACTCATCACGCTGGTCCCGCTGGATGGCGAAACGGAAATCGAGTGCGAGATCCGCCCGCAGGACATCGGCAAGGTTCAGGTCGGTTCCAATGCCCGAATCAAAATCTCCGCATACCCGTTCCAGAAACACGGAACGCTGTCCGGTCAGGTGCGTATGATTTCCGAAAATACTCATCAGAAGACGGAAGGTCCCATGACGACCACTTATTACCGCGGCAGAATGGGCGTAACCGGCGAACTGAAAAATATTCCGGAAGACTTCCGTCTCATCCCCGGCATGGAGGTACAGTGTGAGATCAAATGCGACAAACGGCGTGTGATCGAATATGTACTCTATCCGTTGATCAAGGGGCTGGATGAAGCCATCCGCGAACCGTAACTTCCTCAAGAACTGACACATTTGTGCGGCTCCGCCATTGCGCAAACTTGCCTGCCGCACAAATGTTTTACAAGCACACAAAACGGATAAAAAACGTTAAGGAGAGCAGTCCATGAGCAAACGTATTGAGATCCCTGCAGAAAAATTCCGTACCGATATTTGTAAACTTTGGAGCAAGGACTGGCTGCTGCTGACCGCAGGCGACCGGGATGACTTCAACGCCATGACAGTGGGCTGGGGATCCATCGGCACCATGTGGGGAAAGCCTTTTGCCATGATCGTGGTCCGTCCCCAGCGGCATACCATCGGGTATCTGGAAAGAGGAACCGACTTCACGCTGACGGCGTTTCCGGAAACCTTCCGCAGTGCCTTACAGTTCTGCGGCTCCAAGTCCGGACGGGATGTTCCGTGCAAGGCGGTGGCGGCAGGTCTGACGCCCATTGTCTCTGCTCAAGTCGCATCCCCCGGATACGAAGAAGCGGAACTGATTATTGAGTGTAAAAAATCCTTCAAGAGCAGCATGAAGGCAGAGCAGTTCCTGAACCCGGACGACATCAAAAACTGGTATCCGGCGGAAGATTTCCACGAGATCTATTTCGGTGAGATCGTGCGGATCTCCGGTACGGAAAAATATCTTGCCAAAGATTAAGCGCCGGTCACTTCCCGGACGATCTCTTTGAAACAGTTTCCCCGCTCCCTGTAGTTTTTGAACTCATCCATACTTGCGGTGGCGGGGGAAAGCAACACCACATCGCCGGATACGGCTTCAACGCACATTTTCCGGGCGGCGGAGCGGAAATCGCCACAGTCCTCCATATCGCAGCAGCCCGCCAGAGCGGCGGCAACTTTCTGCCGACATTCTCCGGCGAGAAAGATTTTTTTCACACTGGTGAGATAGGGAATCAACTCCTTGAAATCCATATCTTTATCCAATCCGCCGAGCAGCAGAAGAATATTCTTTTTCCCGTCGTTGCTCCGGAACATTTCCAATGCGGCATTAACAGCGTGGGGATTGGTGGCTTTTGAGTCATCCACATAGCGGATCCCGTTCTTTTCCAGAAAACATTCGGCACGATGGTGATCCGGCGCAAAGTTTTTGAGGGCGTCCAGAACAGGCTGACACACGAACATCTGTTCGCCTTTTGCAGCGGCGAGGATCGCCAGTGCCGCCATCATATTTTCTGCATTGTGTTTTCCTTTGAGAGCAGCAGAATTGAAGTCAAAGACCGGTTTTCCCCGCCAGCAGATCCAGTCATCTTTCAAGGTCAGATCGGCAGTCTGATCGTATGCGGAAAAGGTGATCACAGGGACATCGGTTTTCAGGAACATTTTCCGTTCCTGTACCAGATTGGAGTTGAGGACCACTGCTTTCCGTGCGGAGTTTGCCAGAACAAACTTGACTTTTGCGTATTCCTCCATGGAACCGTGGCGGTCCACATGATCGCTCGCCAGATTCAGCACGGCAGCGACTTCCACTGGAAAGGATTCCGCCCGCTCCAGCTGGAAAGAACTGATCTCCACAATGAGACGGTCAACCGAGCCGTTCCGGTGGGCAATAACGCCATCGCTCAACCCGGCGCCGATGTTTCCGGCACTTTCCGCCGCCTCGCCCGCCGCCTGAAAAATGACCGTGGTCAGTTCGGTGGTGGTAGTCTTACCGTTTGTACCGGTGATGCCGATCAGGGGGCAATCTGTATTTTCTGCGGCGAACTCCAGTTCCCCGATGACCCGGTCCGATGCAGCTTTGATCTGTCTGAGCAGAGGATTTCCGGCACGGATCCCGGGGCTGAGGACAGCCGTTTGGAAATGGTAGGGCAGCGGCTCGGCAGCGTTCCATGGAGCGAGAGCATCCGGCAAATCCGGTTGTTCTTTTTCATCCAGCACGAGATATGATTTTTTCAAAAAGGCAGCGAGGCGTGCAGCGGCTTTTCCGCTGACACCATATCCGGCGATCAGTATTTCATAATTGTTCATCTCAAGATTCTCCTGTTTCGGGTAAAATACATTGCTTTTTGCAAAAATCAAAGTTGAAGAAATAAAAAAATGTGGTATATTTTACGATGTTATAATTTTACACCATTTCAAGGAGAAAGAAAACATGGGTTTTGCTTGTGGCTTTGTGGGACTTCCCAATGTGGGGAAATCGACTCTTTTCAATGCACTTTCACATGGCGGAGCTGCTGCTGCCAATTTCCCGTTCTGCACCATTGAACCGAATACGGGCGTCGTTCCGGTACCGGATAAGCGGCTGGATGAACTGGCAAAACTGGAAAATTCCGCCAAGATCGTTCCGGCAACGATGAAGTTTATCGACATTGCCGGTCTGGTGGAAGGGGCAAGTCAGGGACAGGGTCTCGGGAACCAATTTCTGGGGCATATCCGGGGCGTGGATGCCGTGGCACATGTGGTGCGCTTGTTTGCGGATTCGGACGTGGTTCATGTTTCCGGCAGCATTGATCCCTCCCGAGACCTGGAACTGATCCTGACAGAGCTGATGCTGGCTGATTTGGATTTTCTGCAGAATAAGCTGGAAAAATCCCGCAAACTGTTCCGTTCCGGCGATCCGGAATTGAAACTGGAACTGGAGATCACTCAATCTTTCATCAAGGATCTGGAAGACGGCAGAATGCCCGCCTGGAATCGGGAAGATCCGAAAGTCTGCGCGGTGGTCGCCTCCATGCAGATGCTCACAACCATGCCCGCATTCGTCTGCGCCAATACGGACGAAACCGCCTTCCGGAACTTCGGCAAGGACGAAGTCTCGAAGAAACTGATCGAAACAGCAGCAAAGCACGGCATGGAAGTGGTTCCTGTCTGCGCGAAACTGGAAGAAGAACTGGGACAGCTGGATCCGGAGGAAGCGGCGGTATTTCTGGAAGATATCGGGGTGACAGAAAGCGGTCTGGAACGGGTGATCCATACGGGATACCGTCTGCTGGATTACATTACATTCTTCACAGCCGGCCCCACCGAAGCCCATGCCTGGACGATCACCCGGGGCATGACGGCACCGGAAGCGGCGGGCAAGATCCACACGGATATGCTGCGCGGTTTCATCCGGATGGAAGTGGTGTCTTACGACGATATTATCAAGTACGGCGGCTGGAACGAAGCAAAACTTGCCGGCAAACTGCGTATCGAAGGGAAAGAATATATTGTCCAGGACGGCGACAACGTGTTCGTCCGCTTCTCCGTCTGATCCGGGCAAAGGAAGCGGCACATTTCTGACCAGTGCGCGGAATCTTTCGATCTCCGTGTTCGGCAGCCGTATTCTTGGATTTCTGCGTGATATTTTTCTGAGTGCGTTTCTGGGGGGCGGTGCGTTGATGTCCGCCTGGGTCCAGGCGTCCGGCTGGGCAAATATGTTCCGGCAGATCCTTGGTGAAGGGGCACTCGGTCAGGCATTGGTTCCGATCCTCTCCCAGACCTTACAGCAGGAGGGCGGGGAACGGACCCGGCAGAAGTTCAGCACGTTGTTCATCTATCTGACGCTGCTGCTGGCATTTCTGACAATTCTCATCGCCCTGCCTCTGTTTCTGCTGGCAGACTATTTTACGAACCCGATCTGGCGGATCGCAGCGCTGCTGACTCCAATCCTGATGCCCTACTCCATCTTCATCTGCAGTGTGGGCGTTATGACATCCTGCCTGAACATGAAGCGGGTCTATTTTCTGCCTTCTCTGACGGCGATCCTGCAGAATCTCATCATCATCGGGGCGCTGTTCTTTCTGTGTCCGCTGTTCAACACAGGCTGGGGAAAAGTAAAGATACTCTCCTTTTCCGTTCTGTTTGCCGGAGTGATCGAATTTCTTTTCATGCTCTGGCTGCTGAAACGGGAAAATCTGATGCTGACCTTCTCCGGGACGGTCTGGAAGGATCTTGCCACGTTGAAAGAGATCTTCACCGTGGCACTGCCGGGGATCGTTGCTGCCGGTGTACATGTGATCAGCGCCCAGACCGACCGGCTGATCTCCGGAAACATTCCGCATTTTGCCGGAGAGATCGGGGAATATGCCACCAGTGCGTTGTATTACAGTGACCGTCTTGTGCTGCTGCCGGTAGGCGTGTTCGCTTTTTCCTACGGCACCGTGGCGCTGACAGAGATGTCTCACGCACACGCTGAAAATGACCTGACCAAGTTCCGGAATACACTGGGGATCAGTATGCGGAATCTGATGTTCCTATCGATTCCCATCACGGTCTTTTTCTTTGCCTTCGGACGGGAGATCCTGCAAGTGCTTTTCATGCGGGGAAGATTCGATGCAACAGCACTGGAACAGACACTTTTTGCCCTGCAGTTCTATGTATTCGGCATTCCGGCATTTGCGGCACTGAAACTGATGACAGCCGCCTTTACCTCCCGGAAAGACATGAAAACGCCATTCTACACGGGGCTGATCGCCATTGCGGTCAATATTGTACTGAACCTGCTTCTGATGATCCCCATGCGTCAGGGGGGAATCGCCCTTGCCACGGTGATCTCTGTTTTTCTGAACAATATTCTGCTGCTGCTCCTGTTGGAAAAACGGACAAAGATCGGGATCCCGGTCCGCTATGGTACGATCTTTCTGTTGAAAATGGCGACGGCATCGGTGCTGCCGTTAGCGGTATCGATTCCTGTCTGCCGGTATCTGCAGGGAATGATCGCCCATCCGTTTACCGGGGCTCTTTCCGGATTGGCTGCGGCGGGCATATTTTACGGGATCTTTCTGCTGTTGCTGGCGAAAGTGCTGAAACTTTCCGAGGCACAGGCTGTTCTGAAGAAATTATTGAAACATTAAAAAAATATCAGGAAAGGAGTCAGGAATTTATGGAATTCTATGATGTTCTCCGTACGCGCAGAAGTATGCGCGGCTATAAACCGGATCCGGTTCCGGAATCGGCGCTGGATGCGATCAAAGAAGCGATCCGGCTTGCACCGAGCGGGTGCAATCTTCAGCCGTTCCGGTTCATTTTCATCAAAAACGAAGAATTGCGGAAAAAGATTGCGGCATATTATCCCTTCGGCTGGCTGGATCAGCCGCCGGTCCTTATTGCGGCAGTGGGCAATGCCGATATGGCATGGCACCGGCTGGATGGGGCTCACGAATCGATCATTGAACTGGATATCGGAATCGCCATGGAACATGTTCAGTTGGCGGCGACTGCAGAGGGACTCAATTCCTGCTGGATCGGTGCCTTCCCCCGGAAAGAAGTCAACGAACTGCTGAAGGTGGAAGCGCCGTGGAGCGTGGTCGCCCTCACCGCCCTTGGTTACGGTGCAAAAAATCCGGCAGCCCGTCCCAATAAAACCGATAACGAACTTTTTGAGGATATAGATTGATATGTTGGACTGGACATTTGAAAAAACAGGAAATCATGTTTTCTATACAGCCGAAACGGCATCTGCGATCTTCCGCATGGACCAGCCCGATTACGGCAGTTTCACGTATGAAACGGCATCCGGCTTGAAGGCACAATCCCTGTTTGCGCAGTTCAGCGATTTTTCGGAATCGCTGGCACTGCACAACAGAAGAAAGCCCCACGTATCCGAAAACGGCGAAGAGCTTTCTCTGGATACGGAAAATCCCATTCCTTTTGGAGCGGAACCCAAAGTCATCCGTTCATTCCGCTGCAGTGAAGGCGGCCTTGCAGTCACCACGACTCTCTCCATGCGCCACTCGTTCAAATTGCAGAGTATCTTTGCCGGCGGTCTGGAATTTTCCGGAAAGATCAGCAAATTTGCGATTTCAGCTGTCCCGGAACAGGCGGGTGCGATCAGCTGTGATCTTGCATGGCAGTCGATCAGCGGGACAGCAGAAGGAACGGTTCTTTTTGATTCAACGGTTCCGCCTTTACGTGTTATCACGGCGGCGGCAGACGGATCCACGCTGACTTTCGAACTTGGGGAAGATATCTGGCGCTGGGTCCATGCCAAACGGATCTCCGGGATCAGCCGTTACACCGTTACATGGAAAGAGGATAAACTGGTCTTTGCGTGGCAGCTTTACACATTTACACCAGAAAATGAAGAAACGCTCATGCCGGACGGCAGAGACTGGCGGCTGCATTACCGTCTGCTTGCCGGAGCGGCAATACCGGAAATGTTCAAGGCGGCAGACTGCAAAGCGGTATTTGATCTCAACAAAGTGAAAGTACAGAGTTCCGCCCTGCTCTCTGACGGTTCAAAAACGCTCTGTTTTTCTGCGGCGCCTACACTCAACGCATTCAAAAAATGGATGCGTCAGCAATTTGCAGATGCACAGGAAGGAGATATTTTCGGTCTGAAAACCTGCGGAGATCATCTCTGTCTGACCGCCGCACACATGGACCGGGCAAAACTCAAAGAACTGCCTCACTGGGATGCACCCGCCATTGCAGAGGCGGTCCGCTGGGCAAACCGCCAACTGGCAAAATACGGTGCCCGTCTGGTACTGATTCAGGAATCATAAGGAGACCGGAACATGATCCATTATCTTTATCCGGGCGGAAAGAAACTCGCCCTGACATTCAGTTACGATGATGGCGCCGAATCGGATCGCCGTCTCTCCGATCTGTTCAGCGAAAACGGCATGAAAGGCACATTCAACCTGTGCGGATCATGGCTGGACAAGAACGGCAGACTCCGCAGCGATGAGTTGAAAAGTCTGTTCATCGACCGGGGTCACGAAGTGGCTTGTCACGGTTTTGAACATCCCTTTGAAGAAAAACTGCCCCCGGCAGATGTGGTGGAAGATATCCGGAAGGACCGTCTGTTTCTGGAACAGGCGACCGGCGGAATGGTGCGTGGCTTTGCCTATCCTTTCGGCACATTCAATGATGATGTGAAGCATGTTCTCCGCACCATGGGGATCTGCTATGCAAGAACAGTCCATGCAATCAATGATGTACGCCAAACACCGGAAGATTTTCTGGAATGGAACCCAACCTGTCACCACAACGGGGATATTACCGGTCACATGGAAGCCATGCTGCATGAATGCACCCCCTTCTGCGACCTGCTCTATATCTGGGGACACTCCACCGAATTCAACGGAGCGAAGAACTGGGACAAGATCGAAACCTTCTGCCGGACCTACGGCAATAACGATCAGATCTGGTACGCAACCAATCTGGAAATCTTCGATTACCTTCAGGCATACCATCGGCTCATCTTCAGTATGGATAAAAAGAAGGTGCAGAACCCCGGCATGATCCCCGTCTGGCTGAAGGCAGAAGGGAATGTGTTCGAAGTCAACCCCGGCGCCACGGTGGAGATCGGCTGATCATGCGGCTCCGGACGGCACAGCTTGCGGATGCGGAGGCGATCGCCGCCCTGTGGCGTGCGTCGATCCGCATCACTTGTGCCCCGGCGTACGGCTATGACGAAGCAGTGATCGGGCCGTGGGCGGAGAGCAAAACAGCGCAGACGGTGGCGGAACTGATCGCATGCGAAGAGTTCTTTCTCGTTGCCGATGAGGGCGGCGTCATTGCCGGATTTCTCTGCGGCTCATTCTCGCTCAACACCTTCGCACTGTTTGTGGATCCAAGCCGGCAGCATAGCGGAGTCGGGACCCGTCTGTTCCGTTGTTATGAAAATCTTGCCCGGGTATCCGGTCAGCGTGAACTTTCATTTCACAGTTCCCTGAATGCGGTTCCGTTCTACGAGAAACAGGGGGCAGTTATTGCGGGCGAACCAGTCACAGAACCACGCCCCTGCATCCCCATGAGAAAGGTCATTACACCCTTATGAGTCAATACGATATTGTAGTCTGCGGCAGCGGTCCTGCCGGACTTTCTGCGGCATTGGCGGCGGCAGAATGCGGCAAAAAAGTACTGCTTGCCGAACGATTGAGCCGTCCTTCCGTAAAACTTCTTGCCAGCGGCGGCGGCAGATGCAACTTCAGCAACAATCTGCCGGAAGCGAAATTTATGGAATCTTTCGGACGGAACGGGCGCTTTATGACAGATGCCCTCCGGGTCGGCGGGCGGGAGTGGCTGTTGGATTTTCTTTCCACCCATAACGTCACACCCGTTCTGGAAGATGGGGTTCACTATTTTCCGGAAAGCGGCTGCGCATCGGACATCCGGGATGCCTTTCTGGATGAGTTCAAAGCGTTGGGCGGCGTGCTGAAAACGGATTTGAAAATCACGGGCATCACCCTTGCAGAGGATGGTTCTGTTTCCGGAGTGGAAACGGAACACGGCGGCGGCAGCTGTTCCAAGCTGGTCCTGGCAGCGGGCGGGATGGCGATAAGTACCCTCGGCGGCACGTCTTCCGGGCTGGATCTGGCACGGCGGACGGGTCATACGATCGTCAAACCTCTGCCGGCGATGGCTCCGCTGCGGATCGAAGAAAAAATGAACCTTGCGGGAGTCTCCCTGCCGGCGGCATCCCTCTCCTTCGTTGCAGAACGGAAACGGGTGTCCGCCACGGGAGAACTGGTCTTTACGCATGATGGTTTTTCCGGTCCGGCGGCATTGGATGTTTCAGCGGCGGCATATCGGGCATTTGAGCGTGAAGAATCATTAGAGATCGCATTTTCACCGGTCGCAAAAATGGATGCCGCCAAGTGGAAACTGCAGTTGGAAGACGCCCGCGCCAGAGAACCAAAAAAGTTTCTGCGGACCAGCCTGGGGAAATTTCTGCCTCACTCGCTGGCGGACTGGCTGTGCAGTGAAATGGGGCTGCGGGAAGTGTTGAATGCCGCCCTTTCCAATGTGGTGATCGAGGAATTTTCCCGCTATCTGGCGGCAGTTCCGCTGCATATTTCCGCTCTCTGCCCCATGGACAAAGCCATGGCGATGTCCGGCGGTGTTTCCCTGAAGGAAGTAAATCCGAAGACGATGGAGAGCCGCCTGGTGCCGGGTCTGTATTTTGCCGGAGAGATCCTGGATCTTGCCGGTCCCTGCGGCGGCTATCACATCCAGTTTGCCATTGCCAGCGGCAGACTGGCGGGACTTTCTGCGGCGGAGTCTTGAAAAAAGACATTTCTGCGCTATATTATACGGAACAAAAAAGCAATAACAAACATCAAAATACATACAGGAGCGAACAATGGCTTACGACAAGATCAAAGTGCCTGCAAACGGCGAAAAGATCACCATGGGTGCAGACGGCAAACTGAACGTGCCGGATCACCCGATCATCACTTACATCGAAGGCGACGGCACCGGTCCGGACATCACCAAAGCATCCATGATGATCTGGAACGCTGCAGTGGAAAAAGCGTACGGAGGCAAGCGCAAGATCGAGTGGATGGAAGTCTATGCCGGTGAAAAATCCAATGCGGTCTACGGCGAAGGCACCTGGCTGCCCCAGGAAACGATGGATGCGATCCGGGAATACGGGATCTCCATCAAGGGCCCTCTGACCACGCCCGTCGGCAAAGGTTTCCGCTCTCTGAATGTGACTCTGCGTCAGCAGCTGGATCTCTATGTGTGCCTGCGTCCGGTCCGTTACTTTACCGGCGTGCCCTCCCCGGTGAAACATCCGGAGAAAACTGACATGGTGGTGTTCCGGGAAAATACGGAAGACATCTATGCAGGGATCGAATGGAGTTCCGGCAGTCCGGAAGCACAGAAGGTCATTGACTTCCTGCAGAACGAAATGGGCGTGAGCAAGATCCGTTTTCCGGAAACCAGCGCCATCGGGATCAAACCGGTCTCAAAAGAAGGCAGCGAACGGCTGGTTCGCGCTGCGATCGAATATGCCATTGCCAACAACCGCAAGAGCGTTACCCTTGTCCATAAGGGTAATATTATGAAGTTTACGGAAGGCGGCTTCAAAGATTGGGGCTATGATCTGGCGAGACGGGAATTCGGCGACAAAGTTGCCGTGGCGGCAGACTGCGACTGGAAAGCACCGGAAGGCAAGATCCTCATCAAGGATTGTATCTGCGATGCGTTCCTGCAGCAGATCCTGACCCGTCCGGATGAATACGATGTGATCGCAACGATGAACCTGAACGGGGACTATGTTTCCGATGCACTCGCCGCTTGCGTGGGCGGGATCGGGATCGCTCCCGGCGCCAATATCAACTACAAAACCGGTATGGCGATCTTTGAAGCGACCCACGGAACTGCACCCAAATATGCGGGCATGGATAAAGTCAACCCGTCCAGTCTTGCCCTCTCCGGCGAGATGCTGCTGCGTCACATCGGCTGGACCGAAGCGGCGGATCTGGTGGGTAAAGGTATCGAAGGAGCCATCACGAAAAAGCTGGTCACTTACGACTTTGCACGGTTGATGGAAGGCGCCACCGAACTTTCCTGCTCCGGCTTTGCCAAGGCGGTGGTCGATGCCATGTGATCCGGAAAAGATCACATACCACATGGACCGGCTGCCCGATGAACAGCAAGTCACCGGGCTTTACCGGGAAACCGGGTGGATCACGGAGGGGATGGATGTTTCATTCGTCCCCGCCATGTTGAAAAATTCATTTGCCATTGCCACCGCATACGAAGGGGACCGGCTGATCGGCATGATGCGCGCACTTTCCGATGGTGTGAGTGATGCTTATCTGCTGGATCTTGTGGTGGCAAAAGACTGCCGGAAAATGGGGATCGGCAAGAAGGTGCTGGATCTTCTGTGCAGTCATCTGAAGGAACTGGGGATCGACTGGATCGTATGGATCGGCGCCCCCGGAACCGAAAAATTTTATACAGCCAGTAACGCAGCGATCATGGAGGATTATATACCATACCGGCTGAACTGAAAAAGGGGGAACAGCAAACTTATGAAAAACGGATTTCAAGCGTCAAACTTCAAGCGGGTGGAAATTTCCGACAGCGGAAAGCTGATCCCGCGTCTCACGGCGTCCTGCGTCAACAGTTGTGAATTTCCCTTCGGGAACCTTTATGTATGGGGTTATCCCTGCGGTACCAGCTGGCAGGAATATAAGGACCACCTCTACTTCTATCTGCCCTGCATGGATGAACTTTATTTCATGGATACGGCAGAAAATCCCCCGCCGCCGGAGGAACTGATCGAGATTGCAAAAGCCATGCAGTCGAAGGGCAGAGAAGGCAGTTTCTTTCAGGTGCGTCAGGAATATATAGATCAGCATAAAGATGTTTTGGAACAATACTTTGTGATCGAACAGCTGCCGGAGGAAACGGCGGAATATATCTACTCCGTACAGGCGCTTGTGGAATTGAAAGGGGAAAAGCTGCGGAAGAAACGGAACCTGATCAAACAGTTTGAACGGGACTATCCCAACACCCGGCTGGAAGATGTCAAACCCGGCAGAGTGCTGGAGGATTGTCTCGCACTCGCCGCCGAATGGCGTGCCGGTCAGGAAGATCCCGATACGGAAGAACTGATCATGGAGTCTGAAGCGCTTGCACACTTGAAAGACGGCTTTGATGAAATGCAGTTTGAGGGCGTGGCGGTGTACGATAACGACCGTCTCCTCGCCTTTGCCATCTATTGCCAGATCAATGGGGAGATGTTCACGGAGTCCTTTGAAAAAAGCCGGTTCAACTGCAAAGGCGCAGCACAGTTTGTGAATCACGCCATGGCAAAACGTCTGGCGGATCGCTGCCGTTACATCAACCGGGAACAGGATCTGGGCTCGGCAGGGTTGCGACAGGCAAAACTTTCCTACGATCCGATCCTGTTGCTGCGGAACTATTCCCTCACTCCCCGTTGACCAGACGGGGCGCCGCGATCACAGCCACATCATCCGATCTCGAAACACCGCCGGAGATGCGGCGGAACAACTCTTCCAGCCCCAATTCTGCTCCGGTCTGCGCCCCCAGATCAATGGATGCCGGACGGGGGTAAAGTCCTGCCAGATATTCGGGTGTACGATTGCAGGAGATCACAGTCGGCAATGTTTTTCCGTTTTTGAGAAATACCCGGTATAAAAAGGCAGTCAACCGGTCTTCCGGCGAAAAGATTCCATCCGCTCCGGTCAGCTCCGGCAACGCCTTTTCCAATGCGTTTTCCAATGAAGAATCGTTGCATTCTTCCAATATTTCTCCTTGAGGCAGAATAAGTTCCACCGTCCGGCAATCCGCTTCCGGCATCCGGTTGAAATATTCAAAGCGGAACCCTTCCAGACGGGCGGGGAATCCGGGATTGCAGGAAAAAATATCAAGACAGACAGGGCGCCGTATCTGTTTTCCGATCAGGTATCGGGCAGCGATCCTTCCGGCAAAATCGTTTCCCATCAGCACAGAAGGCTCGCCACCGCTTGTCCGGTAACTGTTCAGCCAGACATGAGGGATATGTTCCAGCACTTCCCCCACATTTCCGGGGTCGTGTCCCACCAGCAGCACTCCCGCAAGATCCCCATGAAAATGACGGGACTCCAGTTCCCGTGGCTGGATCTCCGGAGAAAGTAGCACAAGATCCCACTTCCGCGGCAGTTTTGATGCAATCACATGAAGTTTGTTCATCAACACCCGGGGATCCGATTCACTGCCCGGCAGCAGAAGAAGCCCGATCTTCCCCCCGGTCCGCGCCGCCGCACGGCTGCCCGGAGCATCCGGACCAAGCTGTTTCAATATCTTCAGAATCTTTTCCCGTTTTTCCGGCGCAACACTGCCGGTCCCACTCAAAACCCGGGAAACAGTCGCCGGGGAAACATTTGCCATTTCAGCGATAGTGCGAACAGTTTGTTTCATAGCTTTATTCTCCTTCTCTACACTCAATATAGCAATGTTTCAGAAACATTTCAAGTCTTTGTTTCACAAAATTCAACAGAATTTCTGGAAAAAGCGGCAACGCAGCTGTAAAGTATGATCACAAATACAGAATTGGAGGCTGCAATGAAAAAAGATATTCACTGGCACGGGATCATTGTCCCGGCTGTTACCCCGATGAAAGATCCTTACACCGTGGATCTGACCGCCGTACAGAAACATTTTGATTACATGATCGCCGGCGGTGTAAACGGTATTTTTATCCTTGGAACAACCGGCGAGGGACCGGCGATCGGTCATGCGGAACAACGGAAATTCATCCGGGAATCCGTGAGAGCCGTGGCTGGGCGTGTACCGTTGCTGGTGGGGATCAGTGAGGCGTCCGGCACCGACACATTGGAAGTCGGGAAGTTCGCTTTGGAGGCAGGCGCAGACGGACTGGTTGCCGCCATTCCCTGTTATCTGCCGCCCTCGGATGATGATATTTACAGTTTTTACAAAACGCTGTCTGAGACCTTCCCCGGGAAAGTGTTCATCTACAATATGCCGGGGATGTGCAAAGTGAACCTGAAGCCGGAACTGGTGGTGGAACTGCTGAAACTGGAGGGTATTGCCGGATACAAGGACAGCTCCGGCGTGATCGAAGACCTGAAGTATGTGGTGAAACGGACCGCAAAACCGTGCTTCGTGGGACCGGAACATCTGACCATGGATGCCATGAGCCTCGGCGCGGCAGGAGGCGTAAACGGCGGAGCCAACCTCTACCCGGAACTGTTTGCAAATCTTATAAAAGCAGTGGATAACAACGACATTTCTGCAAAAGATGCGGCACAGAATGAGATCATGTCCATCCAGAAGATCTACGGACCGGTCCCCAGCGCCAACAGCTGTATCTGCGGACTGAAATTGGAGCTGGCACGCAAGGGACTGATGCAGAATATCACCGCTTTCCCCCTGCAGCCGTTGAAAACCCCACTGTATTGATGATGTCGCATGGGCGCAGACCGCCGGTACAGCAGCAGCGCTGCTGTGCCGGCATCTTTTTTTCAGCGGCGGCAGAGCGGGGCAAAGCCCGCCCGCCGCTGAAAAAAAGAAAGCCCCGCCACGGCGCGTGGCGGGGCTGGTCTGCGCCCGTGGGGGCGTATCAGCTCAGAACGGGGCTGTTTTCGGTTCGTAGACTGTTTCATCTCCTCTACCGATGCCGCGGGTCAGGACGCTCCGTTTGAAGATGCGTCCATCTGCCGCCTTGGCGTACAGGGTATCGGGTGCATCGGGATCGAACCCGACATCCACGCACGGCACGTTGCCGGGCAGCGGCAGGATCGTATTATTTTCGCCCTGCTGGGATGTTGTCTGGATCCCGCATTCGGTAGCGGCGTACAGGCGATCGTACGCATCGATACAGATCCCCGGCGCACCGATGACGGCGGCATCGTCTTTCATATGCAGATGAGCGTGGGCATACATGGAATCCAAAGAGCCGTCCGGACGGATGGCGAACGCATAGACAAAACGTCGTTCCGGGGTTGCGGCGTACAATCTCCATTTGTCACTGGACAAAGTCAGATCCGACACATTTCCGGGCAGTTCTGCCATCACCTTGCCATCCCGCAGGATCTGCCTGCCGCAAGCGGTGTAGGGACAGGGTGTTTTTTCCGGCATATCTCTGCACTCTGTCACTTCCCACGGTTTTTCAATGGAAACGATGTCCGCGATCCGGGGCGGATAGCCCATATTGCCCACGGGCACGGTCTGCCAGTCCTTCCAGAGAAAGCGCAGCGATTCCTCCTGAATGGTGTGATCGCCCGCACTGACGCCGTGTTTGCCATTCTGAAAAACGATAAACCGGTATTCATACCCGGCATATTTCATTGCAGAATCGGCAGACAGGGCTTCCAGATACCAGTTGCCGGAAGAGTTTTCCATGTCATCCGTCCCGACCGTCATGAAACAGCGGATAAGGCGGGGTTCATACTTGCGCATGAGGACCGTCATGGAGTCGCCGCCGCGGAAACTGGAGAAGGTGGGGCTGTTGATGAGACAGCGCCGGAAAAAGTCATTCCGTTCCCAGCAGGCGTTCCACGCACAGATCCCGCCGGAACTGCATCCATTGATCTGGTGCATATCCGGAGACGGGTCAACCGTATAACCGGGGAGCAGCTCTGCCATGATGTCCGGCAGCAGTTCATCAATAAGCAGATCGGCATAGCCGCTGCCCAGCCCATCGTATTCCGGCGACCGGACGGTACGGTCAAAGCCGCCCTCCAGCGACGCCTTGAAAAAGGCAGCCGTCACCCCGATGTAGATCATGGGCGGGATGGTACCTTCTTTGCTGAGGCGTTCGATGATCGCCGGATCGGCTTCCCGGGGGCCATCCATGGTGAACAGAACGGCACAGGGGGAGCCGGGCTTGACGGTTGTCGGCACATACACATCCACTTTCCGGTTGGTGCCGGATTTGACTTTTTCCGAATAATAGATGAATGTGATCCATTCGCCGCCCAAGTCGTGTGGGTTGCGGACAATCTCTCTGATTCTGCTCATACAAAACTCCTTACAGTTCCACGGGGATGGTGATAAAGTCGAGGGCGGGGACCTCTGCCATTCCGCATAAGATCTTGCCGTTCATACGGATGGACCATTCGCCATCCTGCGTTTCTTCCGTCAGGTTGGCAAGAACGATCAAACCCTTATTGCCCTTCCAGTAAAGGGACATACCGACTTTATCGCTGTCCGTCCGGACAATACCTTCACCGGGAGCGGTATGATGTTCGTATTTCGTGAACTCCGCCAGATCTTTGGCGTGATCGTTGTAAAGATCGAACGTGGATTGGGGGCAACCAACATCCACGCACAGCGTGGCGTGATGCAGGAGCGTAACCAGCGCCAGTTTGCGGAGCTGCACCGGAGTTGCGCCGGGGAGCATGACGCAGATGGAACGGGGGGCAATATTCAGGAAGTGTACATGAGGCGTAAACATTTCCGGGAAGATGTCGAAATATTCCGTCTCTTCGGTCAGGATCATATCGCCCATATTTTCCAGCGCCAGACTGGGGACGTTGGTCAGGTGGAGATAGAGTTTTCCCTTGTCCCCTGCGAGCGCGCGGCTCCATTCGATGAACTCCAGAAGTTTATCGTTGTCCCAGTGCCGTTTACCGTGGTTGTGTTCGGGGTTGATACATTCCAGCCCCATACACCAGTCAAAGTACAGCCCGTTGAATGCGTGGTTGTCCATCACGACCTGAATGGATTTTTTCCGGACCTTAAACCAGTCGCTTTCGAGACACATCTGAATCCCGAAAAGGCTGGTTCCGAAGAAGGTTTCCATACAGGCTTCCCCTTCCACGACCCGGCGGGTACTGGGGGGACCGAACTTTTCAAAATCCGGCGCCTCGGGATGATATTCCTTGACGGAGAAATAGGGGACCACCGTAATGCCGTTTTTATTGCAGTTTTAAATGACGGCATACATATTTTTCATCTCGTCTGCGGGGTACGGGGGATAGTCTGCATAACTCCAGAAGATGCCGTTTGCATAGAAGTCGCCGTCGTTGTGCAGACGCAGCATGCTGACTTTGTTCTTCTTGCACGCTTTGAGGTCGGCGGCAGTGGGCCAGCGTTCTTCAAAGGGCTTACTGCTGCGGAGCAGCCCGCCCGCCAGATCCAGCGGCAGGATGTTCTTCTTGACAAAGGGCAGCGCCAGACGGTAGGTAAACGTGTACGTTCCTTTCTTGACAATGTTCCCGGCGCGGGGGGAATCCAGCGGCGCAAAGACCGCTTCATAACGCCACGGATCACGGGCTTCGCAAACAGATCCCTGCGCCAGACCGGGGAAAGAATTTCCCAGATTGTCCCATGCGCCGAGATCGTCACCCATACTCATTTCCAACGCTTCCAGTCCGTTCTTTAAGAAGGTAACGGAAAGGGGCAGATAGCGGGAGCGATACGCCGGCAGGTCACTGCGGCTCTTGCCGTGAACCAGATCGATCCACCAGCAGGGATTCTGCAGTTCCACCGCCCACGAAGCCTGTGAACAGGGACGGACTGCCACCCGGTCCATATCATCCCGCACGCCCAGCGTACCGATCCGGATATGTCCCAGATCCATATCTTTGGTCAGCTTGACCTTGACCGTGTGGCTTGCTGCGCCGTCCGGGTGAAAGAGGACCGTATGTTTGACAGAAGCAGAAGGGAGTGCTTTGCCGTCTTTATCATAGAGTTTCGAGCTGTATTCCAGTTTTACAAATCCATCTTCAACTTCTTCACAGGCAAAGGAATCTGCTTTTCCAAATGCAGTCTCAAAGTGATGATACTGACGCCACCCGCCCCGGACCCACGGACAAAGCGCTGTGGACTGTGCCTGAAGCAGGATATTGGTATTGGTGCCGTTCTTGACATAGGCGCCGGTCAGTTCACCGCCTTTTGCAGGATCGTGTTCCCAGCGGACAAATTTGTTTTCGATCACGGCAATGCCGTTTTTCTTCATCTTGACGGTAAAAGGTGCTAATTCAGCCATAAAAATCGTTCCTTCAATTTCTGGAAATTTGGATTAATTTTTCAAGACGTATTGTTAATATGTAAGCATAAGAGCAAAAATCAAGGTGGAAAATCAAAAAAATGGCGGTATATTATAGACTTTCTTTCCGAAACGAAGGTGATTTTATGATAAATGGAACAAAAAATCTGACCCGGGGCAGCATGACCGGGAATCTGCTTGTTTTTGCAGTGCCTTTTCTGCTGGCAAATCTGGTTCAGGCGATGTACAGTGCAGTAGACCTGTGGGTGGTCGGAAAATTCGGCGGCGGCAAGATCGGTGTGGCAGCAGTCTCCAACGGTGGCGAAGTCATGCACCTGGTCATGTCCTTCATCATGGGGCTGACAACCGGTGCAACGGTCCTGATCGGGCGCTATTTCGGTGCCGGAGACAAACGCAATACCTGCCGGAGCATCGGGATGGTGATGAGTTTCTCCCTGCTGATGAGTGTTTTTGTGACGGCGGGGCTGGTGTTGCTGGCGCCGCTTCTTGTTTCGGCATTACATGTTCCGGATGAAGCGGTAAAAGAAACGATCCAGTATATTTCCATCTGCTCCTGGGGTGTGGTGTTTATCATCGGCTACAACGCTCTGGCAGCGATCTTCCGTGGATTCGGCAACAGCGTGGCGCCTCTGATTTTTGTGGGTGTGGCATGTTTCTGCAATATTGTGGGTGATGTGCTGCTGGTGGCGAAATGGGATATGGGCGTCCGGGGGGCGGCGTATGCCACGGTCATCTCACAGGCGTTGAGTATGTTTCTGGCACTGGCATTCCTCTGGAAAGGGAAATTCGGGTTCAAATTTGCATTGCCAAACTTCCGGATCAACTGGGGTCTGGTATGGCAATATCTCAAAATCGGGATCCCCATTGGTCTGCAGAGCATCCTGATCGGACTCTCCTTCCTCTTTATCGTTTCGATCGTCAACGCCATGGGCGGCGCCGATTCCGCCCCCGCCGCCGGATACGGGATCGTCAACCGGATCAACGGCTTCGCCATGCTTCCGGCAATGTCCTTCGCCATGGCGCTCTCCGCCCTGACAGCGCAGAACATGGGTGCAAACAAACCGGTTCGCGCCATCAAAACACTTTGGCTTGCAATCGGTTATACCTGGACGGCAGGATTGATCTTTTTCTCCCTGCTCCAGTTCTTTCCGGAACAGATGGTGGGGCTGTTCATCGATCAAAACAGCGCCGGTGCCGATGACGTGATCCGGAACGGTGTTCTCTACGCAAGAAGTTTCAGCATCGACTACATCCTCGTTCCGATCGTATTCTGTACCAACGGTTTCTTCAACGGATGCGGCAGATCTTTCTTCTCC
>JAGAPM010000109.1 GCA_017623265.1 Lentisphaeria bacterium
GGAATATCAACGCAAAGCGGGCGTGGAACTGGTCATCAACCGCATTGAAATGATGACGGAACTGGAAGCCGAAGAAGGCGGCGCCCTCATGATGCACTTCCCCGTGTTTCACGCATGGGATAAGGATAACGCCGCAGTTATGGCGGCAACCCGCAAACAACTGGATATCTTCAAGCGCACGCTGGATGATCTTCTGCCCGTTCTCGACATGCACGGCAGAAAGATCGCACTGGAAAATATGTGGGGCGATAACTGGGATGCCATGGATGAAATTCTTGCCGAATATCCGGCGCAATATATCGGGATCTGCTATGACTCCGGTCACGCAAACAGCAAATCTGTCGGCGGAAAGCCCTTCGATATGGGCTATTGTCAGATGGACCGTCTGGAAAAACAGAAAGACCGTCTGGAGGCACTGCACCTGCACGATAACAACGGTGACGGTGACCAGCATCAGCCCCCGTTCTACGGCAACGTGGACTGGGAGCGGCTGGCAAAGATCATCGCCACCAGCAAGTCCTATACCCGCCCCGTCAGTTTTGAAATGACCATCAGCAACACGCCGTTCCTGGATAAAGAACGTCAGGAAAAAGGCGAACCGCAGACCGATGAAGCCGTTCTCGCATTCCTCAAAGATGCTCACGAACGCTGCGAAAAGTTCGGTAAAATGGTCGAGGCGGCAGAAGCAAAATGAACAGGGTCAGCAACTCCTGGAAACTGGAAGGATCCGCCGTTCTCACGGACAACGGATCTTTCCTGATGGATGGCGCGGGGTCTGCCGTTACCACATTGAAACTGGATCAGCCCAAAGCCATGCCCGTCCGGATCAGCTGCGAAAGCCGCGCAGTCGATGCCATCGGCAACAACGCATACGAATACTCCGTTCTGGCGAAAGTCGTCTTCACCGATGGCACGACCAACCGTTTGGACTGGACGCCGTTCAATGACGGGACACTGTTCTATGCTGACTACGCCCCCTTTCTCAAGGGCAGTCATGACTGGCAGAAACGCAGCTTTCTCCTGATCTACGAAAAACCGATCCGGGATGTGCAGATGGAAGTGCTGTTCACCCGTCATACCGGCAGTGCCGAGTTCCGGAATCTGATTGTCGAAGATTTCGCAAACAGTCAGGATGTTCCCCGTTTCGATACCTTTACGGTCACCGGTGACCTGCCGCAGGGAGCCTTTCTCCGGGACTGCCGGACCGGCAGTTTCTCTGTGGATGGTGTCCGCATGGAACTGAAGGAGGAAAACGGTACTTTCCACGCCCATCTGGAGTTGGAAGATCAGGTGGATCGCTGTTTTACTTTCTACTGGACAAAGGAGATCGCCGCTGACGCCGTGTCCTTTCTGCCCGCAATGGATAAAGAAACGGAGACAGCCAGCACCCCCAAAGACTATTTTCAGGTCAGCCCCTGGCGTGTCGGGGCAAACGGTCTTGCCTCCAAAGCGCCATTCGCCGCCGTCAGCACGGGTGATGCAGTAGGTTTTGTCCCCCGTTGTCCGGTCTTCGGACGGGTGGGATACAACTCCATTTTCAAGCGTCTGTATGTGGCGTTCGATGTGGCGCTGACCACCGAACGCCCGTACGCCGATCTTGACTTTGTTTTCTTCCGGTTTGAGCCGGAACACGGTTACCGAAGCGCCCTCAGCACCTATTACGGTCTGTTCCCCGAATTCTACAAGACGCGGATCCGGGAACAGGGGCTGTGGATGCCGTTCGCCAGCATCAAAAGTCTGCCCGAGCCGGAAGATTTCCATTTCAAGTTCAAAGAAGGTCACGGGCTCGGCGACTATGAATGGGAAAAGGAACACGGGATCCATACCTTCGCCTACACCGAACCCATGACCCAATGGATCGATATGCCAGCAGATGTGCCGCGGACATACGAAAACGCCAAGATGTGGCGCAGGGAAAAGATCAATCCCGCATGGGCAAAGGTCATTGATGATTCCGTCATGACAGATGAGACCGGTAAAGAGATCATGCTTGCCACCGAACTGCCGTGGTGTCACGGCGTAGTGTGGAGCGTCAACTCCATGCCCGGTTACGGCGATATGGAATGGAAACAGAAGGCAATCCCCGAAGGGTTACATGAATATATCGACAGCGCTGAGGGATATGTGACGGCAGATATTTCACACCGCCGCGATCACTTCTCACGCTGTCCGCTGGCTCTGACGTTCAGCGCCGATTCCTTTGTGCCCGGTATCTGGAAAGGCTATATCGCTTATGAATACGCCAGAGAACCCCATGACCGGCTCCTGCCGCTGGGCAGATATGTCATGGCGAACGGAACACCCGGCAGTATGTGGTTCCTGCCCGCAATGCTGGATGTCGCCGGCACTGAAACAGACTGGAACATCGGCGGCAGCTGGAGCCCCATGACCGTACAGGAACTGCGGTATCGCCGCGCTGCATGCGCCGATAAGCCGTACTGCTTCCTCATGAATACCGATTTCTCAAAATTCACCCACGAAATGGTGGAAAAATATATGAAACGGTCCCTCGTGTTCGGTATGTTCCCCGGATTTTTCAGTGCAAATGCCGCCAGCGGTCATTATTTCGCCAATCCCTCCCTCTATGAACGGGACAGAAATCTGTTCAAACGGTATCTCCCCTTCATTCAACAGGCAACCGCCGAAGGCTGGGAACCGGTGACATACGCCAAAGCCGACGATCCGGCAATCGCACTGGAACGGTACGGAACAAAGTATATTACCATCCTCAACGATTCCGGCGAAACAAGATCTTTCCATCTGACATTCCATGACAAACTGAACGTTACCGGCTTCACCGATGTGCTGACCGGTAAAATGTACAGCAGGAATGACTCCATCACGCTCAATAGCGAAGATGTGGCAATGATGGAACTGATCAAGGCATAAGATCAGCTGCTACAGCAGCGGAACGGCGCGGTCGCCGGAGCATACGCTCCGGCATA
>JAGAPM010000110.1 GCA_017623265.1 Lentisphaeria bacterium
CCCCAATGTGTTCCAGAGTATGCCGCTCGGAGCGTTCTGGGGCTGTTTGTTCTTCCTGTTTTTGAGCATTGCCGCTCTTTCCACTTTGATCGCTGTGTTTGAAAATCTGGCGGCGTTCGGGATCGATGAACTCAAATGGGAACGGAAAAAATCCTGCTCTGTGTTCGGCGGCGCTCTGCTGATCCTTTCGATCCCCTGTATTCTGGGATTCAATCTGTGGAAAAGTTTCCAGCCTCTCGGAGAAGGAACCAATGTGCTTGACCTGGAAGACTTTATCGTGAGCGATAACCTGCTGCCCCTCGGTGCGCTTTATCTGACCTTGTTCTGTATGAACCGTTACGGCTGGGGCGCAAAGAATTTCTACGGGGAACTGAACACCGGAACCGGCTGGAAGTTCCCGTGGATCGTGCGGCACTATCTGCGCTGGGGTCTGCCGCTGGTCATCCTGACGATCTGGGCGATCGGGATGCTGAAAAAGACCGGACTGCTGGATAAGCTGACCGGTCTTCTGGGGGCGTAATTTTTTTCAGACTTAATCGGAGACCCGCTCCTTCATTGCCTCGGAGTCGGTTCTGCCGGGAATGACACGGAAATCGTAGAAGCGGTTTCTGCCTTCACATCCGGTGAATCCCACATAATAGGTTTCTGGCCAGTCGTCTGCGATCCGGCACCCGAATGTTTTTCCATCGCATCCCATCAGGAGGAATCTGCCTTTGTGGGTGAAGATCATTTCAGCGGTGAGGGTGTGTTTTTCCCCGATCGCCAGATCCAGTTCGATGAAGGAGAGCAGTTTCCAGGAGGGCTTGCCGTCCTTGTAGAAATGATGCCACAGGTTCACGCCCCGGTCGTACAGCACCACTTCCAGATGTTCATGGTGGACCGGACCCAATTCCCGGGAGAGAACGATCAGGGGCGCCATGCGGCTGTCGAAAGCGCAGGTGGTGGAAAGGCGGACGCTGCCCGTGACCGGCTGTTTCAGGAGCATACTGATATAGCTTTCACCGGTGCGGTCGCGTCCCATCTGCATATCTTCCGGCTTCAGGTCATCCGGCACATAGTTGGCAATGCAGTCATCATTCTGGAGCCAGTGGCTCACATCTTCCCAGCGTGGGCTGCGGACCACGAGCCAGTCTTCGCGGTTCCATTGATCTTTACCGAAACTTGTATAATATTCTTTTGTCATGTTCTTCTCCGTGGTTGAAAATGAGCGTATAATATAGCACAGAAGAACAAAAAATCAAGTGCAGATCAATGATTCAGGAACACGATCACCGTGGCGTCGGCGGGGGTGGTTTTCAGTTCGATGGTACTGGCTGTTGCAGTGTTGAGGGTGGCGGTCCACCAGCGGTTGAGAGCAAGATCACAAACCGGATATTTCAGATTGTTACCGGTGAGACGGACCGGATTCCCCGTGGGATTGAAGAAAGAGACCGCCTGACCGGGATGGCACGGAATCGCAGCTGTACCGGTCACCGGCAGAAATGTTCCGTGATCGGTCAGCAGACGGATCCTGCTGTGTTGTCCGGCAAAATCGGCAAGGAGCGAGAGATTGCCCAGCGTGTGATCTTCCCGTTTTCCGGTGGCGCCGAGAATGGTGAGGGTATCGGCTTCAGACATCTTTCTCAAGGCGGAGCGGAACGCTTTGCTCAAGTCGTTTGTTTCCTGTTCGGTCTCGTGTTCCAAACGGTCTTTCAGTTGTTGCTGGAGCTCTTTTTCCAGTGTATCCAGATCGCCCACCACACAATGAGGCATGAACCCGGCATGAAGCAACGTTTTCGCCGCACCGTCACAGGCGATGATGATGTCTGCCTCTTTCAATGCGGAAAGGGGCAGGGGATGCGTCGGGAAAGTGCCGTCTGCAACGATGACTACATTCATTGTGCCGCCTCCGCCGGTTCATCTTCTTTTTTCTTCAGCCATTGGATGGTAAAGATGATCCCGCAAATGAGAAATATACCCCACATAATGAGCGTGGAAAGGCTGCCTTCACCCTTCTGCCAGAGCCGGAACCACATGAGGATGGAGAGGGTATTGACCGCAGTCCATGCAAGCCATTGTTCAAAACAGCGCATGACACCGAGGATCATGGCAGCGATGCTCAAGGCGGTCGTCGCGCCGTCGAGGATGGGGGATGAGCCGCCGAGGTGATCCAGCAGCGACCACAGGATCAGCCATCCGATCCCGGTAAGACCGATGATCCGCATCCGCTGGAAGGATGTCAGTTTTTTACGGAACACACCGCCGGAAGCCGTTTCCGTGTGTCTGCTCCAGGTGTAAAGCCCCACGAACATCATCGGCAGATAATAAAGCCAGTTCAATGCCATATCGCCATAGACTCCACCGGCGTACGCCACGTATCCGTAAAGGATCGTATTGATGATGCCGAAGATGTAACAGAGTGCTTTTCCTTTTCCGGCAAGCAGAGTGTAAAGGATCCCGGTCAGGGCGCTGATAATGCCGATCACATCTTGTGCACCATCGTAAATCATCAGGGCGAGCAGGAGGACCGCCGCAGTGGAGAGCAGCAGAAGATCGGGTAGAGACCAGCCTTTCAGTGCATCGGAGAAAAGTTTTTTCATTGGAACCCAACTTTCCGGAAGGCTTCGTGCATGGCGGCGATGGATGTGCCACTGTCACGCAGGGCATTGGCTTCGTTCTGGATCGTCAGCAGACGGGGCGCCTGTTCCAGCGAAGAAAGCACATG